>JBAPXO010000261.1:0-2870 GCA_049284255.1 Solirubrobacteraceae bacterium
GTCCGACGGCGTGAGCGGGGCAGCGCTGATTGCCGCTCGGGGTTCCGACGTACACGGCGTGGCGGTTAAAGCGCACGCAGGTGCTGGGATGGCGCGCCAAGTCGTAGATCGGCCAGGAGGCCGGCACCGTCAGGTGGTAGCCGTGGAAGCTGAGCCGACGGGCGAGCCGGGCCCGGTGCGCGGACGCGACCGCGGCGCTCGCCATCCCCGCCAGACAGACAGCCAGCACCGCCGAGGTCGCCCGGAGGATGCGACGCGAGTTGGGAGTCCTGAGGATCCCACTGCCCCTGAGCCTCACATCAGTCACTTTAACGGCTCAGCGGGGCCCCGTCGCTAGCCGTCGGACTCGGCCTCCTCCTCGGCGTTCTGCTGCTCTTGGAGCTTCTCACGGAGGTAGGCCGCCTTATCGGCACGACGGAGATGGCGATCCGCCGCCGCTTCGGTCTCGGATTCGGGCAGTGCCTCACGCTCGGCCTGCTCGACCTCAAGCTGTTGACGCTTGAGCTCCTCGGTCTTGGGCTCCTCGCCGGACATCGCCGCCCACGATAGACCCCACGTCTACCGCAGTCGGCGAATCCACGCCGCGCCGGTCGGGCGATATGCGCAACGATGTCGCCGGAACCGATCGCCGGCGAGTGGCCGGGCGGTCCGAGCACACCTCGATTGGGAGAGACCCACGTGAACCAGGGAAAGCTGATCTGCGCCGCCGTGGCGCTCTGCCTCGCCCTCGCGGCCTGCGGAGGGAGCAGCTCGAGCAGCAGCAGCACCGCGAGCCTGAGCGCCTTCAAGTCGAAGTTCGCCACCGACCAGACGCAGTTCCGTCAGTTCGGCACCCAGCTGGGCAGCTCGATCGCCGCCGCCGGATCCAAGACCGACGCCACTCTGGCCAGTGAGTTCGCCAAGCTGTCCTCAACTGCCAAGAGCCAGGCGACGGCATTGTCGAACCTCAATCCGCCCGCCAAGTACAAGCCGACGGTCGACAGGCTCGCCTCGGCGTTCAACGCCATCGCCGCCGACCTCAGCAGCATCTCCTCGGCGGCTTCCAAGCACGATGCCTCGGCAGCCGAGACCGCCACCAAGAAGCTCGTCGGCGACGCCGCGACGGTCAAGTCGGCCGACACGGCGCTGTCGAAGCCGCTGGGTCTGAACACGCCGGCCGCCTGATCAGTCGGCGCCGCTCGGCTACCGGAGGCGGTCGCCGAGCGGCACCGCCTCCCAGGCCAGCCGGAAATAGACGCTTCCAGCAATCTTGATAAACTTGATTGAGTTACCATTGTTTGCGATGCGCGTCGACCTTCACCAACACTTCTGGACCGAACCCCTGCTGGACGCCCTGGCCGCGCGCAAATGCTTTCCCTTCGTCGATCGCCCCGACGGGCTGACGGTTCTGCACAGCGCGGAGGAGCGGCCCTACGTCATCGACGTGACCGCCGACTCCGAACGCCGCCGCACTGAGCGACTCAGTGATGTCGGCGCCGACCTGGCGGTGGTCGCGATCTCCAGTCCAATCGGGATCGAGACGCTCGAGCACGAGGTCGCGTCGGAGCTGATCGCTGCCCACCTCGACGGAGTGTTCGCCCTCGGTGATCGCTTTGCCGTATGGGGCCCGGTCGCACTCGACACGCCGAGCCCCAGCGAGGTTGACGATGTGCTGGCACGTGGGTGCATCGGCGTGTCGCTGCCGGCAGGAGCGCTCGCCGGCCCCCAGGCACTCGAGCACATCTACCCGGTGCTCGAGCGCGTCCAGTCGCGCGGGGTTCCCCTGTTCGTGCACCCCGGCGGCGTCTCCGCTCCGGGCCATGAGGCGTCGCTCGACGAGCCGCTGTGGTGGCGGGCGCTGACCGACTACGTCTCCCAGATGCAGGCGGCGTGGCTCACCTTCGCGGCCTACGGACGGCGCGAGCTGCCCAGGCTCGCGGTCGTGTTCGCGATGCTCGCCGGAGGCGCCCCGATGCTTGCGGAACGCCTGGCCACTCGCGGCGGGCCAACGCTCGATCTCCGCGATCCGCTGACCTTCTATGACACGTCGAGCTATGGAGAAAGGATGGTCGAGACGATGGCCGATTGGGTCGGATACCAGCAACTCGTATACGGCTCTGACCAACCGGTGGTCCAGCCGACTCCGCTGGGCCGCGACCGCGAGCTGATGACCAACGGCGCCGAGCTCTTGTCCCGCGTCGGGGCCTTGTCATGAGCCTGACGATGGCCGGACTCGAGCGCTTCGCGGTGGACCTGGCCGGGTCGCCGCAGCGCTGGCGCCACCATGTCCGCCACGCCGACGACATCCGCGTCTACGCGCAGATCTGGGACGACGAGGATGTCAACGCCTGGGTGATCTGCTGGAGCGAGGACCAGGACACCGGCTTTCACGATCACGACGAGTCGGGCGCGGCGATCGCCGTTGTTTCGGGGCGCGTCCGCGAGGACCGTCTGAGGGTCTCCGGGACCCCGACGTCCCGCGAATTCGGTTCGGGCGCGACCTTCGCCGTGCCACCCGTCGCGATCCACCGCGTGCTCCACGCGGGAGACCAGCCCGCAGTCACGATCCACGCCTACTCGCCCCCGCTGGTCCGGACCGGGGCCTACCGGGTCACCTCCGGCGGCGAGCTCGAGCGCGAGTCCCAGCCGTTCGAAGCTGAGCTCCGCGGCGAGCCCGCGCTCGCCTGACGGCCCCGCGCGCGATCACGGCGCGGCGCATGCACTAGCGTCCGCGCCACCGTGTTCAAGAGCTTTGACCACGACGGGATCAGCGACGTGGTGGCCGTCGAGGAGCCGCTGGAAATCCGCGTCGACGGGACCGCCCTGGCGGTCACGATGCGGACCCCGGGACACGATGAGGAGCTCGCGCTCGGCTTTCTCTACGGCGAGGG
>JBAPXO010000262.1:0-1611 GCA_049284255.1 Solirubrobacteraceae bacterium
GCCTGACGCTCGTTAATCACGAAAGCGCGAGGTCTCCAGAGACCTCGCGCTTCGTTTTTCCCTGTGCCCGTCCCTCGAGCCGCTAGGGCTCAAAGAAACTATGAGTAGATACTCCCGCGCCTCGTGCCCCCCCGCGTCCCCTGGGCGGGGTGAACTTCGGGTGATAGGGGTGAGAGAAACGGGGTACATACCTCTCACCCTTCGATGTCCCCCCAGAGATAACCCCAGCGAGCCTTGTCCGGGACCCGGCCATGAGCATCGAGCACCAGCCGATCACGCTCGTGATCGCAGAGTTCGAGGACATCGTGAGCCTGGGGCTCCAGTCGATGGTCGACGATGACCCGAACCTCCGCCTGATTGCCGGCGACGTCGCGCAGGACGAGATCGCCCCGGCGCTCCGGGCTCACTCACCCGACGTCGCGATCCTCAACTTCGCGTCGCTGGCGGCACCCGCGCAGCTGCGCGAGCTCTCAGAGGAGTTTCCCGACGTCCGCCTGGTCGTGCTGGCCAACAACCCCAGCTCGGGTGAGGCCCGGCAACTGATCGGCTTCGGGGCGACGGCCTGCCTGGGCCAGAGCACCGAGGCCCGCGACGTCATCCAGGCCATCTACCTCGCCTCGCGGGGGATGCACGTGCTCCCTCCCGACGCCGAGCAGGACTACGAGCCCTCGGGCCCGGCGCCGCTCACCCCGAGAGAGGCCGACGTGCTCGAGCTCCTCCAGGCCGGAGCCGCCAACGCCGAGATCGCAGCCACCCTGCAGGTCGGGGTCGAGACCGTGCGGACGCATGCCCGCCACATCTACCGCAAGCTGGGCGTCAGCACGCGGCGCGAGCTGCGCTCCACCGCGTAGTTCAGGCCCCTGCCCGCTTGGTGCGGACGACGTGGACGCGGAATCCGGGCTGACAGGCCGACTTATGCGCCCACGTCGCGGCCCCCCGGACGTGATCGGGACCTCAGGGCGCTACAGCGGCTCGCCGTAGCGCTCGCCGAACGCGAACTCGTCCACCGGGTTGCGCCGCAGCTGGCGGGGCCACGGATCGGCGCGGTGCCCGACCGAGATGTGGCCGGCGAGCGCGACCCCATCGGGGATCGCCAGGAGCTCGCGGACCTCGGCTTCGGCGGGCACGAGCAGCGTGGTGAACGAGGCGCCCAGGCCCTCGTGGCGCAGCCCGAGCAGAATGTTGTGGACGAAGGGGTAGACCGAGGCGCCCCCGACGATGCTCGGGCGGTCGAGCTGGGCGTCGGTGACCGCCAGCGCATCGAGCTGCACCCCGAGCACGAGATGCATGGGCACCCGGTCAAAGGTGCGTGCGTACTCGTCGGCGCCGCGCAGCATGGCGAGCCTGCCCTTGGGCAGCCCGCTGGCCTCCCCGGCATCGAGCGCCGCCCGCCCACCCGTCTTGACCATGTAGGCGTCCCACGGCTCCTGGTAGAGATCGCGCAGCCGCCGGCGGGTATCGGCATCGGTGACCACGATCACCCGCCATCCCTGACGGTTGCCGCCGCTCGGGGCAAAGCGGGCGTTCTCGAGCACGCGCGCCAGTACGTCACGATCGACCGGCTCGTCGGTGAACCGGCGCGTCGACGGCGCGCACCGCATCACCTCGTAG
>JBAPXO010000263.1:0-2224 GCA_049284255.1 Solirubrobacteraceae bacterium
GCGCAGCTCCGAGACGAGCTCAGGCGGTCCGACGATCCGGGCGTTCTCGCCCAGGCCGAGCGTCCAGGCGATCAGCTGGCGAGCGTTGGCGTAAGGGGTGACGAACAGCCGGTCACCGGGATCGGCCTCCTCGCCCGCGGATCTGATCTCCCCGTAGCGCCCGAAGTGACGCTCGATCTGCCAGGCGATCCGGTTGCCGATCCAGACCTCGGCGACGCCCAAGGGCTCGCCGAACTGCCAGTCGATGCGGTTGGCATAGGCACGCGGATCGAAGTTGGCGGGACGCTGGAAGTCGTGCTCGGCCTTGGTCGCGTAGCCGACCTTGCCGCGAATCCGCGACAGCCGGAAGACGCGGATCGCGCTGCGCTCGTGCGAGCGCCCGACGACGTAGAACTGGCCGCCCTGGTAGAGCAGCTGGAAGGGATCGACGCGGCGGGCGCCGACCTCGTCGCGTTCCATGGTGTGGTAGTCAAAGACGATCGTCTTGCGGCGGAAGATCGCGGTCTCGATCTTGGCCAGGCGTTGAGACACGTCGTGCCCGCCGGCTGAGCCGGTGATCCCGAGGGCGACGGTGTTCTGCTCGGGGGCGTTGAGGGGGCTGGGGCGGCCCCAGGAGATCTGCTGGAGCGCGAGGCGCAGCGGCTCGGCGTAGGCGAACTCCCCGTCGAGCAGCTGCAGAGCGGTGCGCAGCGCGGCCAGCTCCTGATCGGTGAATGCGATCGGGGGAAGGTGGAAGTTCTCCGGCGGGAGCGAGTAGTTCTCCTGCTCGACCAGCCCGTCGACGGGCTTCTCGACCGAGAGCACGATTCCCAGCGCGTCGAGCTCGGAGCGGTCGGCGTAGAACCGGCGGGCGAACGCATCCTCGTTCATCACGCTGTAACCCTCGACGTCGCGTCTGATCTCCGGGGCGGTCACCGGACGCCGCTCGGCCATTAGATACGAGATCAGCGAGAGCTGACGGATCAGTTTCTCGGTGTCCTTTGCCATCCCCGCCCGAACTTTAGTCTGCGGCTGCCGGACGCCGGATCGTTCCGGCGGCGACCGTGCGCAATTTGCGCAGATTTGGAGCACAGCGTGACGGTTGGCATACAACCGAGGGCGCGACGGAGCCGGGGTGCGAGGCGCGTTTACGCGTTACGCCGCGCGACGCTCGGGCACGGCGAGCGGTCCGAAGTAGGCTCCGCCGCCGATCGCCTTGTCGTAGGCCGACCACTGCGCCCCCGCGGGCAGCGCCTTCTCGATCCGGTCGAAGCTCCCCAGGCGACTGCCGAGGTTGTCGATCATGTGCACAAGGGTCGCCTCTCGGGTGCACGGCACCACGGGACTGCCGTGCTCGAGTGAGCCGTGGTGGCTGAGAATGATGTGAAGCACCGCCTCGGCCAGCTCATCCGGAAACCCCCCGAGTTCCTCGATGTGGCGGCGCACGCAGTAGTAGCCGAGCGGGATCTCCCCGTAGAGGCGGCCCTGTTTGGACATCTCGATCGCGTCGCCGCGCTGCGAGTAGGCATCGAGCTTGCCGATGTCGTGAAGCAGCGCACCGGTGACCGCGACGTCGCGATCGACTCCCGGGAACGTGGCCGAGGTCACGCTCACCGCCTGAGCGACCGACAGGCAATGCTCGAGCAACCCGTGGCGGTAGGCCTGGTGGTAGTGCTTGGCCGCGGGCGCGTCACGAAAGCGGGCCCACGTCTCGGTGTCCTCGCCCAGGATTCTCGTCAGCAGCTCGCGGAGATGGTGATTCTGGACGGTTGCGACGAGTCCCCGTAGATCGGCCTCCATCTGCTCCGGTGAGAGCGCCGGGCCGTCGATCAGATCGTCAAGCTGGTATTCGGACTCGTGGGCACGCCGGAGGGTCTGCACGACCACCCGCGGCCCGAGGCGGGCATGCAGGGAGTAGGTGCCGACCACGTACACGACGTCGCCCACCTGCGAGTGCTCGCGGGCTTCAGCGACGGCGTCGAGCACGACCGCGGGCACACGGCCGCTGCTGTCACCGAGGGTGAGCTTGAGGTACTCCGTGCCGTCCCGCCGCTGTCTGAGCTCGGCATCTCGCACGACCAAGGCGGTGGACACCTGACAGCCGTCGCATAGCTCCCGCACCTGCATGATGAAAACGAAGATAGAGTGGCCTTCGGACGGCAGATCGATGCAAAAAACTGCGCTCGTTACAGGAGGAACTGGAGGGTTGGGGGTCTCGCTGACCGAGCGGCTGCTCGATGACGGC
>JBAPXO010000264.1:0-5721 GCA_049284255.1 Solirubrobacteraceae bacterium
GCGTCGCACGCCAGCTCGAGGGCGTTGAGCGCCGAGCGCGCGTCGCCGCCCGAGCGCCCCGCGAGGAAGTCGAGCGCCGCCTCATCGACATTCTCCGCCGGCCCGCACTCTCCGCGCGCCACCGCGCGATCGAGCAGCTTGCGCACGTCCTCGGGTCCCAGCGCCTGGAGCTCGTAGAGCTGGGTGCGCGAGATCAGCGCCGAGTTGACCTCGAAGTACGGGTTCTCCGTCGTCGCCCCGATGAGGGTGATCAGGCCCTCCTCGACCGCCGGCAGCAGCGCGTCCTGCTGGGCCTTGTTGAAGCGGTGGATCTCGTCCAGGAAGAACACCGTGCGCTTGCCCGAGCCCCGCAGCCGTTCGCGAGCGCGCTCGATCACGGCCCGCACCTCGGCGCGACCGGCGGCCACGGCGCTCTCCTCCTCAAAGGCGGCGTCCGAGGACTGCGCCACCAGCCGGGCCAGGGTCGTCTTGCCGCTCCCCGGCGGCCCGTAGAGGATCATCGAGTGCGGGTCGCCCTCTTCGATCGCCCGGCGCAGCGCCGAGCCCGGCGCCAGCAGCCGCTCCTGGCCGACGAGCTCATCGACCGCGGCCGGGCGCATCCGCGTGGCGAGAGGCGCATCGGGAGACACGGCGCCCGCGGCTGTGCCCGTCTGGTCGTCTCCGAACAGTTGCTCCATACCGGAAGTATGGAACTCCGGGCGGATCAGCCGGCGAGGATCGCGCGCGCGGCCTCGTGGACGAGCCCGTTGGTAGCGATCGCGTCACCGCCGTCAGCGGTGGCCACGCCCCCAAACGAGGTGAACGTCCCACCCGCCTCCTGCACGATCACCATCGGGGCGGCCAGGTCCCACAGCGAGACGGTGGGATCGAGGCCGATCTCGATCGCCCCCTCGGCGACCAGCATGTAGCTCCAGAAATCCCCGTAGCCGCGAGTTCGCCAGCACCGGCTCGCGAGCTCGAGCAGGCGCTCCAGCCGACCGGTGTCGCGCCACTCCTCAAAGCCTCCGTACGAAAGCTGACCATCGGCCAGCGAGCGCACCCCCGAGACGCGCAAGCGCCGCGGCGACGCGTCAAGCCCGTCAGAGGCGAACGCGCCCTGCCCCCGGGCCGCCCACCACCGGTACCCGAGCGCCGGCGCCGAGACGACGCCGACGACCATCTCCCCCTCCTCCTCGAGGGCCAGCAGCGTCGCCCACGAGGGGATACCACGCACGTAGCCCTTGGTGCCATCGATCGGGTCCACGATCCAGCGACGCCCGCCGGTCGCTCCGCCTGACTCGCCGTACTCCTCGCCGAGCACGGTGTCGCCGGGCCGCACCTGCGCCAGCTGGTCGCGCAGGGCTTGCTCCACGTCGCGGTCGGCCTCGCTGACCGGGGTCAGATCGGGCTTGGTTTCGACGACGAGGTCGGTGGCGCGAAAGCGTCCGACGGTGATCGCGTCGGCGACGTCGGCGAGCTCGAGGGCCAGCTTCAAATCGGACGAGTCGGCGGCAGCGGGCACGGCGCGGATCCTACGCGGATATTGTCCAGGCACAGATGGCGCCCACCGACCTGCAGAGCGAGAGCGTCGAGGTCTGCCGCGCGCTCGTCCGCTTCGACACGGTCAACCCCCCGGGCAACGAGCGGCCGGCGATCGAGTACCTCGATGGCTACCTGAGCGCCGCCGGCTTTGAAACCGAGATCCTCGCCGGCCAACCGGACCGTCCGAACCTCGTTGCCACGCTGAGGGGCAAATCCGCGGGCCCGGTCCTCGGGCTGCTCGGCCATGTCGACACCGTCCTGGCCGATGCCTCGGAGTGGCGCCACGATCCATGGTCGGGCGACATCGTCGACGGCTTCCTCTGGGGCCGCGGCGCGATCGACATGAAATCTCAGGTGGCCGCCGAGGCGGTGGCGGCCACCGTCCGTGCGCGCGCGGGCTGGCGTCCGGCACGGGGAGCGTTGAAGCTGCTGTTCGTCTCAGATGAGGAGACCGGAGGCGATCTCGGCGCCCATTGGCTGACCGACACCCACCCCGACAAGGTGCGGTGCGACATGCTGCTCAACGAAGGCGGCGGCGAGGTGTTCGAGTACGACGGCAAGCGCCGCTACGGCGTGTGCTGCGCCGAGAAGGGGATCTTCCGTTTCAACGTGACAGCCCACGGCGCGGCCGGCCACGCCTCCCTCCCGCGGACCGGCGATAACGCCCTGCTCAAGCTCGCGCCCGTGCTCGCCGCCCTGGCCGACCAGCCCGAATCGTTCGAGCTCACCGAAGCGCCGGAGGCGTTTTTGCGCGGAATCGGCGAGGACCCCGCCGACCCGGCCGGCGCACTAGAGCGCCTGGGCCGGGCCGAGCCCGGGCTGAGGACGATCGTGGAGCCGATGTTCGGCGTCACCCTGACTCCGACCATGTCCAGCGCCTCGACGAAGATCAACGTGATCCCATCGCGCGCCCAGGTTCGGATCGATTGCCGGGTCCCGCCCGGGCTCGGCGAGGAATCGGTGCGGCGGCGCATCGCCCAGGTCCTCGGTCAGGAGTCCGACGAGCTGCGCATCGAGTTCACCGAACAGGTGACCGGCAACGCGTCGCCGGTCGAGACTCCGCTGATGAGCGCGATCGACCGCTGGGTTCGCGCCAACGACGAGGGCGCCACCGCCGTCCCGGTGATCCTGCCCGGGTTCTCGGACTCACGATGGTTTCGCGCCGCGTTTCCCGACTGTGTCGCCTACGGCTTCTTCCCGATGCGACACCAGACGCTGCTCGAGGCGACCCCGCTCATGCACAACGCCGACGAGCGAATCGACGTGCGCGACCTCGGGTTCGCGACGCGCTTCTACTTCGACATCATCGGCGAGCTCCTGGGCTGAGGAGCCGTAGCCGAGCTCTCGAGTGGAGCGTGGCAGCAGGGCGAGGCCCAGCATCCCGAGGCCGATCACGCTGCCCACAGCGAGCACATTGCGGGCACCGAAGACGGACGCCAGCGGACCGGCAATCACGAATCCCACTGGGAGCAGCGCGAGTGATCCCATCCAGTCATACGAGCTCACCCGGGACAGCGCGCCGGTCGGGATGTGGCGCGCCAGCAGCGTCTCCCAGAAGATGCCCATGAGCGCCCACCCGAAGCCGGTGAGAACCGCGCAGACGATGACCGCGGCCAGGGGCGCGCCAAGCGCGAAAACGATGCTCTGCACCGGCCAGGCCAGGATCAGCACCAGCCCGATGAACAGCGGACGCCGCGGCCGCCAGGCCATCGCCACCCCGGCTCCGAGCACCGCGCCCGCGCCCATCACGCTCTCCAGCACCCCGAAGACGCCGGCGCTGCCGTAGAGGTGCTTGGCGATCCCCGGGGCGAGCGAGTACCACTGCGAGTAGACGCACAAGACCGCGCCCGCGAACGCGGCGATCGTCACCCACACCCAGGCGCGAGAGCGCACCTCCCGCCAGCCGCCGCGGAGCTCGCGCACGACCGTGGCGGAGGCGCCGGGGGCCGGGCGAGAGCGCACCCGGGCCAACATGAGCGCGCTGAACACGAACGTCAGGGCATCGAGGGCGAAGGCCTGGCCGGCACCCAGCCCCAGCGTCAGGGCCGTGCCGATGGCGGGTCCGATGAGCAGCGAGAGGGTCATCGTCAGTTCGGTGAGCGCCCGCGCATCCTGGATCTCGTCAGCCGGGGTGACCTGCGCCATCAAGCCCGTGTAGGCGGGCTGGAAGAACGCGCGCGCGGCCCCGAACCCAGCCTCGATCACGACCATCTCCAGAACGCTGGCGCCGCCGGTCAGGATCAAGACGGCGAGCACGCCGTGCAACGCGGCACGGACCACGTCGGCGGCGATCATGATCCGCGCTCGCGGCAGGCGGTCTGCCCAAACCCCTCCGAAGAGGAGGAGGCCAACGAGCGGGATGGTCTGGGCCGCGAGCACGAGCCCGAGATCCGTCGCCGAGCCGGTGCGCTGCGTGATGTAGAGCGCCAGGGCGACGATCACGACCTGGTCGCCGACCGAGCTGGCCGACTGACCGAGGAACAGAAAACGAAAATCTTGGTGGCGCAGAACGCGCAGGTACGAACTCATCACACTCTCGACTGAAACCGGGGACTACGGGTCTGCGGCCGCGCTCTAGGCGGGGCTCGCGGCGGAAACGGCGGTCAGGAAAGTGGGATGCTCAGCATCGCCAGCCGAGGCTAGCACTGGCGAGGGCGTGCGCGCAATAGACTCGGCCCATGTCGACGCAGGTCTCCTCGCGGCTCGATCCCGGGATCTTCCGCCTTCCGGTCGACCGTATCCGCGCGGGCTACTACTCCGACGCGTACTTCGTCCTCACCAAGGAGTTGCTCGAGTCCGAAGGCGAGCATCCCCACGTCACCATGCAGGTCTTCCAGAAGCGCGACTCGCTGCTCGGCGGCATCGACGAGGCGATCGCCGTCCTGAAGACCTGCGCTGGTCACGAGGAGAACGGGGAATGGATCCCCGGCTGGGACCAGCTCGAGGTCCACGCCCTGCGCGAGGGCGACCGGATCGCGCCGCGGGAGACCGTGATGACGATCGAGGGCGATTATTCGCTGTTCGCTCACCTGGAGACCGTCTACCTGGGTTCGCTGGCGCGACGATCACTGATCATGCGAAACGTGTACGAGGTCGTCGAAGCGGCCCGCGGCAAGCAGATCCTGTACTTCCCGGCCCGCCACGACCATTGGCTGGTGCAGACCGGAGACGGCTGGAGCGCCCACGTCGCGGGCGCGATCGGCGTCTCCACCGACGCCCAGGCTTCGTGGTGGGGAGGCCGGGGCATGGGAACCGTGCCCCACGGGCTGATCGCCGCCTATGGGGGCGACACGGTGCGGGCGGCCGCGAAGTTCGCCGATCACTACCACGATGAAATGAACATCACCGTCCTCGTGGACTTCGAGAACGACTCGGTACGCACGGCGCTCGATGTCGCCGACGCGCTCGGGCCCAAGCTGTGGGGCGTCCGCCTCGACACCTCCGAGCAGCTTGTGGACCGCTCGCTAATTGACGAGATGGGTGGCTTCACTCCCACGGGAGTCAACCCCCGGCTCGTGGAGAAGGTCCGCGGGGCGCTCGATGGCGCCGGCTTCAACGACGTCAAGATCGTTGTCAGCGGGGGCTTCACCGTCAATCGGATCCGGGAGTTCGAGGCCAAGGGAGTTGCGGTTGACGCCTACGGCGTCGGCTCCTCGCTGATCCGTGGTGAGAACGACTTCACCGCCGACGTCGTCCTGCTCGACGGCCGCCCATGCGCGAAGGTGGGGCGCAGCTACGCGCCGAACCCCCGCCTGCAGAAGGTCGTCTGAGAACCTCGCGTATCCTCGTCGGCCCATGCTGTCCGCGATCGACCACGTCGGCGTCGCCGTCGAGAGCATCGACGCCGCTCTGGCCCTATACCGAGACCAGCTCGGGATGCCACTCGTGCACCGTGAGACGGTCTCCGATCAGGGTGTGGATGCCGCGCTCCTCGACGTCGGCGACGGGCACATCGAGCTGGTCGCCCCGCTGGGTCCGGAAACCGCGGTGGGCAAGTTCATCGCTCGCCGGGGAGCGGGCCTGCACCACGTCGCCTACCGGGTGGAGTCCGTCCAGGAGACCCTCGAGGCCTGCCGAGCCGCCGGCCTGCGTCTGATCGACGAACAGCCCCGGATCGGCATCCGGGGATCGCATGTCGCCTTCCTTCACCCTGCCAGCACCGGCGGGGTTCTAACCGAGATCGTGCAGCCAGCCAAAGGA
>JBAPXO010000265.1:0-2919 GCA_049284255.1 Solirubrobacteraceae bacterium
TCGGCGTTGATCTGATACTGGGCGGCGTACTCACGCAATGACGGGACGAAGGCCTCGTCCATGCGCTCGTGCTGCATCCGCAGGACGTAGATGACGTCGGCCTCTCCGACCCGCTCCAGGGTCGGCGTGGCCTGACAGCCCAGCGCCTCTATCTCCCGGGGGATCAGCGTGGGCGGTCCGCAGACCGTCACCCTGGCCCCCATCCGGGTGAAGGCGAGGATGTCCGAGCGGGCGACTCGCGAGTGAGTGACGTCGCCGACGATCCAGATCTTGAGGTCGTCAAGCGAACCCAGCCGGCGGCGGAGCGTGAACACGTCCAGCAGCGCCTGGGTGGGGTGCTCGTGCTTGCCATCGCCGGCATTGATCACCGCGGCGTCGGTCCAGCCGGCGACCAGCTGCGCAGCCCCGGCATGAGGGGAGCGGATCACGATCGCCGCCGGGTCATAAGCCGAGAGCGTCTGGACGGTGTCCTTGAGCGACTCTCCCTTGTCGACGCTCGACCCGGCCGAGCGCACACTGACGACGTCGGCGCTCAGGCGCTTGGCGGCGAGCTCGAACGATGAGCTGGTCCGGGTGCTGGCCTCATAGAAGAGGTTGACAACGGTGCGTCCCCGCAGGGCCGGGACCTTCTTGATCTGGCGGCCCGAAACTTCGGCGAATGACTCGGCGCGATCCAAGATCTGCTCGATGCCGCGCCGGTCGAGGTCGTCGATCGAGATGAGATGACGCGGGATTCGGCCGCTCATGCCGCCTTGCTCCTGGGCTCAAGCGTGGGTGCGACGGTGACCTCGTCGACCCCGTCGACCTCCTCGACGCGGACATAGACACGTTGATCGAGGGAGGTCGGGAGGTTCTTGCCGACGTAGTCGGGCCGGATCGGGAGCTCGCGGTGGCCACGATCGACGAGCGTGGCCAGCTGAACGCGCGCTGGGCGGCCGTAGTCGAAGATGACGTCGACCGCGGCGCGGACGGTGCGCCCGGTGTAGAGGACGTCGTCGACGATCACGATCGTCTTACCGTCGATCGGGAAGTCCAGCTCGGTCGAGTGGACCACGGGACTCGCCGGCCGGATCGTGAAGTCGTCGCGATAGAAGGCGATGTCGACGGTGCCCAGCGGAACGGGTCCGTCGAGCAGCTCGCTGGTGATGGCGTGAAGGCGTCTTGCCAGAAAGGCGCCCCGGCGGTGAATCCCTACCAGCGCGACGTTGCCGTCCGGATTCTTCTCCACGATCTCGTGAGCGATGCGCACGAGAGTGCGGCGAATGTCATCGCGGTCGAGGGCGACCGTGGCTGGCAAGTTGCTCCTTCCTGGCCTCACAGGACCGGTTTAAAGGGGCGCGGCTAACGAAAATCAGCCTAGCAGTGCGCCCGGAGGTAACGGCCGGCCTCAGCCGCCGGGCGAGGCCGCGGCGGACGCTGCCGAGGCCATCGCGGCATCCCAGCGCACGAGCGCCGGCTCCCCGCGCTCGGGGAGCGGGATCTCGATCGTGTCGAAGTCCCGGGGCACGACCGTGGCGGCGAACACCGAGCGCGCCTCGTCGCGCAACTGCCGGACGGGATGACGCGTGGAGACGTGGTTGAGCGCCAGCAGCCGCACCTCGGCCTCCAGTGCCAGCGTTGCCGCCTCCACCGCGGTGGAGTGGCCGCTGTCGGCCGCGCGTTCACTCTCCTCCTCGGCGAACGTGGCCTCGTGCACGAGCACGTCGGCACGGTGGGCGGCGATCTGGATCGAGTCAGACGGACGAGTGTCGCCTGAGAGGACGAGCTTGCGTCCGGACCGCGGGGGTCCCAGCACCTGATCCGGGCTGACGCCGCGGACCGTCTGGCCGCGCTGTAGGAGCCCGAACTCCGGCCCCGGCTCGAGTCCCAAGGCGACCGCGACCTCGGGGTCAAAGATCCCGGGGCGCTCGTCCTCGAAGAGCACGTAGCCCAGCGCCGTGCCGCGGTGCGAGGCCTCGATAGGTGCGATCCGGTAGCCGTCTCGGACCAGGACATCGCCGGGCTCGAGCTCGACGAGCTGCAGTTCAAATCCCACGCGTCCACCCATCCTGAGCACGAGGCCGATCAGGCCCTCGAGGCCCCGGGGGCCGTGGATGGTGAGCGGTCGCTCGCGCCCGCGCAGATCAAACGTCTTGAGCATCCCGGGCAACCCGAGCCAGTGATCGGCATGGAAGTGGGTTAGGAAGATCTCGGTCAGATCGGCCAGCCCCACCGAGCTGACGAGCTGACGCTGGGTACCCTCGCCGCAGTCAAACAGGATCCGGTCAGCGCCCCGGCGCACGAGCGATGCCGGCAGGCCGCGCCGGGCGGTGGGGGCCGACCCGCCCGTCCCGGCGAAGAAGATCGAGAGGTCCATGTCCCGCCAGTCTGTCAGTCGAGTTCGACGAGCTCGAAGCTCACGCCGCCTCGCTCCGCGTGGGCGATTCCCATCGTGTGCCGCGGGGCGCGCCGCTTCTCGGTCGGGCTGCCCGGGTTGAAGATCTGAAACCCGTCGGGCGCCCGCTCGTGGAGGGGGATGTGCGAGTGCCCGAAGACCACGGCATCGGCACCCGGGTAGCGCCGCCGCATCCGCTCCAAGCGCCCGCGGGCCGGCCCGGCGTCGTGAATCATCGCGATCCGCTGGCCCTCGACGGTGACGGTCACGGTCGGTGGGAGGGCTTCGCGCACCCCGGCGTCGTCGACATTGCCGTAAACGGCGATCACCTCACCATGGGTCCGCAGGTCGGCGAGTACGTTCAGAGTCGCGATGTCGCCGGCGTGCAGGATCAGCCCGGCGGCGCGCAGCCGGGCCACGCACGACGCCGGGAGCGCCCGGGTGCCGCGCGGCATATGGGTGTCGGAGATGATCGCGATGTCCACGGAAGCCACGGTAAGCTGGCCTCGATCATCCTTGATCGCCAAGCGCCCGTAGCTCAGGGG
>JBAPXO010000266.1:0-1682 GCA_049284255.1 Solirubrobacteraceae bacterium
GTCTCGTAGAACGTCGGGCCCGGAGCGAGGACCGCCGGGTCAAGCCTGTCCGCGAGCGACCCTTCGATATCTGAGCCGGGGACGTTGAACCGCAGCGGACAGATGATCTCGCCTAACGCCGGCTCCAAAATGTTCCACTCATACAGACCATGGTCTTCGACCCCAACCCCGAAGTGGAGCGTCGTCACGTGAGCGGTCGTCGTCGACGGAAACTGCGATCGCAAAGGTGTCACCCGGAGATGCTGCACGAGCGGATGGTCAGGATGCCGTCGCAGGAACCCGAGCCCGAACGCATCGAGCAGAATCAGCACCAGCCGCTCGCCGGCGTCAATGCGACGCCGGACCTCGGCGGGGATGTCAGCAAAAGTCCTCAACATCGGGACGGCCCCATCGGCACCTGACCCCCCGAACAGGAGTTGCTGGGCGGCCTGGCAGACCTCCGCGCTTGCCGCCTCAGGCTAGCCGACCTTAGAGGATCCAACAGTCCGAGGACCCAAACCGCGGCGGCAGTCGAGCCGTCGCATCAGGGAACGCTGACTGCGACGAAGCTGAGGCGGGGGTGGCAGGTCGTTCCGCGCTGTGAGACTGCCTGTTCACGTTAGGCTCCCCGCCTCTGCTGCTTGTTGCCGACAAAGCTGCTCTGGTCAGGCTTCCCGCTGTCGGTGATGAATGCCGGCCTGGTTATCGTCAGCGAGAGCTCATGGTTGGTGCATGCGATGGCGCTCCCGCTTCCTGAACTGCCGGCAGCGGCCACGCCGCGTCTGCGACCGTGGGGAGAGCGAGACGTCGCGGTCCTGCTCGCCGCTGGTCACGATCCCGTGATCTCGCGATACCGCTACTCGCTCCCGAGCACTCCCGAAGCCGCACACGAGTGGATCGTCTCCACAGAGACCGACCGCGACCACGGCACCCGACTCGAGCTCGCGATCAAAGACACCGCGACACCGGTCGGCTCGATCTCGTTGACCGACTTAGAACACGGCAACGCGATGGTGCGCTACTGGCTGTTGCCCGAGGGGCGCGGCCGCGGCCTGGCCACGACCGCCCTTCGCCTCCTCGCCCGGTGGGGGTTTGCCACCCTGGCGCTCGGCCGACTCGCCGCGTTCGTTGAGCTCGACAACACCGCGTCTCGGGCTGTCCTAGAGCGGGCGGGATTCCTTTGCGAGGGACGCCTGCGCCAGCACATGACAGATCACGCCGGCAATCGCGTCGACACCTTCCTCTACAGCCTGCTGCCAGCCGATCTCGACGATTAGCTGAGGCATTGCGCGAACGTGCCTGATGACGGCTTGCCCGGTCCGATCGCGGGGGGCGGACAGAACCGCTCAAGGAGGCCGGCGGGGGCCTGACCGGTGAATGCGACCTTTCCGGCTTTGGTTCCCCACGTGCTCGTGATCAGCGCGGAAGCGGACATGCCAGGCTTGGTCGCGGCACGGTGCCCGGGTGAAGGTACGCGGCGACGGGCAAGTCGCGACGATGCTCTGATACTCGCGACGCTCGACTATTGCGTTATCGATGCCTCCGATTAGGAGCGATCCAACGCCTTCTATCGCGACGTGCTCGGAGCCGAACTAATCGACCGTGGCGGGGGCACCTGGGCGTATCGATTTGGAACCAAGCAGCTCAACGTGCGCGGTCCGGGAGTAGCGCCTCGGGTCCCCGGCGAGTCCGCGTCATCGTCT
>JBAPXO010000267.1:0-2785 GCA_049284255.1 Solirubrobacteraceae bacterium
GCTACGCCCCAACAGCGATGGCGGGCGACGGGTGAGGAGGACGAGTGCTCCAAGCTCGATTGCGCTCCGGGCGAACCCGAGCGCCATCTGCGGACGAGCAAAGCGCCGTCCCTTGGCCTGCTCCTCATCGCTGAAATAACTGCCCAGATCGATCGATACGGGCTCGATCGGGCGCTGGCGGGGACCGAGTAGGCGGCGTCCGGCGTCGGCCACGGCGGTCGCGAGAAGAACCTGCCCGAGCACTTTTAAACCTGAAACCCGCCTCACCAGCGAGACTGTAGCCGTGCGCATAGCCATCATCTCCGATATTCATGGCAACCGGCACGCCTTTGAGGCGGTGCTCGAGGAGATCTCTGAGTCCGACTGCCAGGAGCTGTGGTGCCTCGGCGACCTGGTTGGCTACGGCGCCGATCCCGATGCCTGCGTGGAGCTTGCGCGCAACCACGCCGCCGTCTGCCTGGCCGGAAACCACGACCTCGTGGTGCGTGGGTCACTGCCGCTGGAGCAGTTCTCACGCGGGGCGGCGCTGGCCGCCACTTGGACCCAACAGCAGATCACCGAGGAGACGCGCGCCTACCTCGACGGGCTTGAGCCGGTCGGGATCGAGCAGGAGGTCGCCCTCTACCACGCCAGCCCCCGGGACCCGGTCTGGGAGTACGTGCTCTCCCCACTGCAAGCCGAGCTCTGCCTCGACGTCCAGGCCAAGCGGGTGGCGCTGATCGGCCACTCCCACGTCGCGCTGTCGTTCTCGCGCTTCCCCGGGGTCTCGGCCACCGGCGAGACGCGAGGCCCCGACGAGGAACTCGACCTTGCCTTCGGCGAATGGCTGGTCAATCCGGGCAGCGTCGGCCAGCCCCGGGATGGCGACCCCCGCGCCGCTTGGCTGGAGCTCGAGACCGATCCGTGGCGCGCCACCTATCGCCGCGTCGAGTACGACATCGCCGGCGCGCAGGCGGCGATCCGGGCCGCCCGGCTGCCCGATTCGCTGGCAGAACGCCTGCAATACGGGCAATGAGAGGGTCTGGCGTGCCTAGTCGCTGCCTAACTTCAACAAACCAGATCAGCCTCTAAAGTCAGGCTCGGATGGGGTTTGGATCCCGAGCATTTCTGGCTGGCGGCCTTGGGTTCGCAGTCGCTTTCGTCGTCGCTTGCGGCGGCTCCAGCGGCCTGCTCTCAAGCGATCAGAGCAGCTCGCTCAATGGTCAGCTGAACGCCGTCTCCTCAGCGATCGACTCCCACAACTGCACGGCCGCTCAGAACGCGGCCACCTCGCTGAACAACGCGGTCGCCAACCTCCCCTCCACGGTAAATACCACGCTGCTTCAGAATCTCGGCCAGGGCGCTGCCACCGTCGGACAGCTCGCTGATCGGCAGTGCCCGGGGTCGGGCAAGCCTCCGAACTCGACGACCACCAGCTCCAGCTCGTCGGCCTCGACCACGACGACCACGCCTACGGTCACCACCACGGTTCCCGCGACGACCACGACGAGTTCGCAGTCCTCCACCACTACAGGGACCGCAACGAATCAGCCGCCCCCGGGTACCTCTTCTACCGCCAATGGCGGCGCCGGACTGGGCGGCGGCGCTACCGGCACGGCTCACAACGGCGGCACTGGACAAGGACAGGAACGACCACGATCGCTGGCAGGTACAAGATCGAGGGCCGACTCGGGGTCGGAGGGATGTCGACGGTCCATCTCGCCTTCGATAGCCGCCTCGAGCGATATGTGGCGATCAAGCTCTTGGCCGAGCATCTCGCCGACGACCCGACCTTCGTGTCGCGTTTTCGCCGCGAGGCTCTGGCCGCCGCCCGGCTCGTGCATCCGAACATCGTGCAGGTCTTCGACTTCGGCTTTGACTCGGGCCATCACCAGCACTTCATCGTCATGGAGCATGTGTCCGGCAACTCGTGCGCCGAGCTCCTGCGCGATCACGGGCACATGGGCGTCGAGCAAGCGATCAACGTCGTCACCCAGGCCTGCCGCGGCCTTGACTACGCGCATCGCAACGGCGTCGTCCATCGCGACGTCAAGCCCGGGAACCTGCTCGTCTCCGACAGCGAGGTGGTCAAGCTGGCGGACTTCGGGATCGCCCGGGCCGTCGATCAGTCGAGCATCACCCAGGTTGGATCGGTGCTCGGCACCGCCGCCTATCTGTCTCCCGAGCAGGCGCGCGGCGATGAGGCCGGACCGCGCGCCGATCTCTACTCGCTCGGCGTCGTCACCTATCAGCTGATTTCCGGCCGTCTGCCCTACGAGGCCAGTTCGCTCTCGGAGCTCGCCCTCAAGCAGCAACGGGAATCGCCGATCCCGCTTGACGAGCTCAACCCCGAGGTTCCGCACGCCCTCGCACAGGCCGTGGTCTGGGCGCTGGCGATCGACCAGCATGCCCGCCCGGGGGACGCCATCGAGTTCGCCGACGCTCTGCGCGACGGTGCCCAAGGGATCGCGCCCGCTGAGGCCGACTCACCGAACTTCGCCACCAGCGCCGCGACCCGAGCGCTCCCTCAGGATCCCACCGCGGCCACGCGGATGGTCCCTCCGAGTGCCGACCCCCCGACACCGGCGGCCCGGCCTCCTCGGCAGGTACCCGCCCGTCGCCAGGCTCGCGCCGAGCCCGCCCCGCGCCGCCAGGCCGCCCCGCGCCAGCGACAGCGCTCCAGCGGACGGGGTTTTCGGCGGCTGATGACGCTGCTCGCGCTGCTGGCCGTGCTGGCGCTGATCGTGATCGCGGCGGTCGTGATCTCCGACAGCACGTCGAGCACGGTGGTGCACTACCAGAAGAT
>JBAPXO010000268.1:0-2672 GCA_049284255.1 Solirubrobacteraceae bacterium
GAGATCGCCGTGTAGGTGATCCGGGTGTTGATCCGCAGCGCCGGGTCGGCCGTGCTGGCCGCGACGATCTCCGAATTGAGCGTCCAGGCCCGGGTGGCACGCGCCCTCGGGCGGCGCTCGACGACGAATCGAGTCCCCGCCAGCTTGGGATAGACGATCATCTCGCGGCTGGTCACCAGGGCGCTCGCCGGGGCATCGCCGACGCGCACGCTCACCCGGCCTGACTGAAGCCCGACACCCAGGGTTCCCTGGCCGGCCAGCACGAACCCCGCGCCCCGGACCGGAGGGACGCAGCGGAGGCTGGCTCGGCCGGCAGCCACGCGAACGCGATTACCCGCCAGGGTGAAGGCGAAGGCGGCATGAGGCGAGACCTCGATCTCGTCTCCGGCTTGTAGCGACTCGGGACCCCGAGGCACGCCGGGGCTTAGCCGCCGCCCGCCGCGGAGGTCGATCACGTGCGCCGGGATGCTGCGCACCGGGACATGCGCCGCGCACGCTCCGACCACTGACGGCGATCCTACATCAGGCGTTCACAACTCTTCGCCGCTACGAGCGGCCGGCGGACGCCGTCTCAGATCGTCCGAGGGAGTTCGACGAACTCGAACCAGTAGTTCTTGATCTGGCGCATGACGTCGACAAGGCCGGAGTGCGTGACCGGCTTGGCCACGTAGGAGCTGGCCCCGGCGCAGTAACAGCTCTGCACGTCGGCGAGGTCACGTGAGGTCGTGAGGACGATCACCGGGATCTCGCACAGAACATCGTCTGACTTGAGCTCGGCCAGCGCCTCGCGCCCATCCTTGCGGGGCATGTTGAGGTCGAGCACGATGAGGGTCGGGCGCTCTGACAGCGGGTCGCGGGCCACCTTCCGGAGGTGGTCGACCAGCTCCTGCCCGTCGAACACGAACTCGATCTTGCCCTTGACCCCGGCGTCGGCAAAGGCGTCGCGCGCGAGCTCACGGTCGTCCTCATCGTCTTCCGCCATCAAGATTGTTACTCGCTCAGACACGGCGTGAGCATCCATGGTGCGCCTCCCAGCGGTCATGTCGCGGCGGCCATTGTACCAATTGGTTGTCTCGCGTCCAACATGTGGACGTGGCCTGCCGTGCTCACCGGGCCGTGACCGATCCCTCGCGCCCGCACACTGGGCACGATTCCTGAGGGGCGAGCGGTCTGCCTCCACAGGCCGGGCACGACTCGATCTGCTCGAGCACCCCGAGCAGCTCCCCCACGCGGCAGACCAACAGCCGCTCCTCGTCGACCTCCACCCACGCGCCGGCCGACGCCGGAAAGACGACGTGATCCCCGGGTTTGACGGGCATCAGCACGCCCACCTGTTCCCACCAGTCAAGCCCGGGGCCGACGGCGAGCACGATCCCGTGCTGGGGTGGCGGCTCGTCGGAGCCCGGAGGCACGACCAGCCCCGAGCGTCGAATCCGATCGGGATCGAGCTCTTTGATGACGACGCGATCGAACAGCGGCCGAAGCTGGCTTCGCACGTTGCGGATGATAAGCACCTCCGGACCGGTAGCCGATCAAAATGTCCGTGCGCGCTCTTAGTCTGCCGAGCATGCGCTTGATGGTGGCCCGCTGCTCGATCGACTACTCCGGACGCCTGACCACCCACCTCGCCGAGGCCACGCGGCTGCTCATGCTCAAGGCCGACGGGACCTTCATGGTGTGGTCAGATCACGGCAGCCAGAGCGTCAAGCCGCTGAACTGGATGACGCCCCCGACTGTGGTCGAGGAGAACACGGACGGCACGAAGCTGATCGTCCGCAAGCCAGGTGGCGCGAGCGAGGATCGCCTCGAGATCACGCTGCACGAGGTCCTGTCCGACGTGGTTCACGCGATGGGCTCGCCCGACGCCGACGTGCCACTGGCCAAGGATGGCGTCGAGGCCCACCTCCAGGAGCTGCTGGCCGAACAGCCGCATTGGTGCGGCGAGGGCTTTCGCCTGATCCGCCGGGAGTGGCCAACCGACATCGGGCCGGTCGATCTCATGTGCCGCGACGACGAGGACGCCTGGGTGGCGGTCGAGATCAAGCGCATCGCCGGGATCGAGGCCGTGGAGCAGTTGACGCGATACCTGGAGCGGATCCACCTCGATCCGGCGTTCGAGCTCTGCCGGGGCGTTCTCGCCGCGCAGTCGATCAAACCCCAGGCGCGCGTGCTCGCGCAGGCGCGGGGAATCGAGTGCGTCGAGGTCGACCTCGCGGTGCTTCGCGGCGAGCGCGAGCCAGAACTGAAACTGTTCGCGGCATGACCTCAACCGAATCCGCAGTTCTCACCGAGCGTCGTGACCGGGTGCTCGTGATCACGCTCAACCGTCCCGAGCAGCGCAACGCCGTCAACGCCGCGCTCGCCCAGGGGATCGCCGCCGCGCTCGACGAGCTCGATTCCGGTGACGAGCTCTCGATCGGGGTGATCACCGGAGCCGGCAAGGGTTTCTGCTCGGGCATGGACCTCAAGGCGTTCGTCGCCGGAGAGTCTCCATACGTGCCCGATCGCGGCTTCGCCGGGATCGTCGCCCGCGCCTCGGTCAAGCCGCTCATCGCAGCGGTCGAGGGGTTCGCGGTCGCCGGCGGCCTGGAGGTCGCCCTGGCCTGTGATCTGATCGTCGCCGCGCGGGGAGCCCGCCTCGGGATCCCCGAGGTCAAACGCGGTCTGGTGGC
>JBAPXO010000269.1:0-4440 GCA_049284255.1 Solirubrobacteraceae bacterium
GGGTGAGGGCGCCGTGGGCGTGGGCGATCTCGGTAATTTGTTTTACGTCGGCGATGTGCGCCGAGCGGTAGGAGACCTGGGAGAAGCTGACCAGAGCGGTCTGGTCGTTGATTAGTGGTTCGACGTCTTCGGGGGTGGGACCGGCGTGGGGATCGCCCTCGATCCACACGATCTCGTGTCCGGTCTGCTGCGCCAAGCCCTCGAGCACGTAGCGGTCGGTGGGGAAGTTGTCCCGGTCGGTGACGATCTGGGTGCGGCCCGGGCGGGCGGCGAGCGCTGCGGCGGCCAGCTTGTAGAAGCACACCGTGGTCGAGTCGGCCACGACGGTCTGTCCGGGAGCCGCGCCCAGGAGGTGTTGTCCGAGGCGGTCACCGAGGCTCGTCGGGAGCTCGATCCACCCCTCGTCCCAGCCGCGGATCAGGCGCCCGCCCCACTCGGCCTCGACTACCTCCTGGACGCGGTGCGGAGTGTCGCGGGGCAGCCGGCCCAGCGAGTTGCCGTCGAGGTAGATCAGCCCCTCGGGCACCGGGACGAAGCGCTGGCCGTAATCGCGCAGCGGGTCGGTGGCGTCGAGCGCGAGCGCCTCGTCGCGGCTGGGCACGGTCGGCGGGGCGTCCTAGGCCTTGGGGGCGAAGGCAAAGACGCGACTCGGGCTGCCGGTCCCGCCGACCAGGCGCAGCGGCGCGACCACCAGCAGCGCGCCGGTGAGCGGGAGGCGCTCGAGGTTGGCGAGCTGGGTGAGCCCCAGCCTGCCCGCGCCCAGGAGGAAGTTGTGCAGCGGAAACGGGGGGTCCATCCCGCCCGCCGAGCCGGCGTCGATGCCGACTGTCTCGGTTCCGAAGCCGGCGATCGACCGTTCGCTCAGCCATCTGGCGGCGTCGACGTCGGGGCCGGGGGTGCGCGGTCCGTACTCGCCGACGTTGAGGAAGTCGTCCTGGTCGTGAGCGCGCGAGCTCCAGCCCGAGCGCAGGAGCACCCAGGCGCCGTCGGGGATGCGGCCGTGTTCGGCCTCCCAGCCCTCGAGGTCAGCGACCGTCAGCAGGTAGTCGCCATTGGCCTGCTCGGTCTCTGCGGTCTTGTCGATCACGCAAGCCGGGCCGACGAGCGTCTCGGGCTCGACCGAGCCGATGTCGACGCCGTCCTTGCCGGTGACCCAGTGGATGGGGGCGTCGACGTGGGTGCCGACGTGCTCCCCGATGGTCAGCGTGTACCACGCCCAGGCCGGACCGCGGTCGTCGTACTTGCTGATCTCCTCCCGGGTGAGGCCGGGTGTGTTGGCAAACGGCGGCGGGAGCTGGATGATCGGCGTGCTCTCGCTGAGTGGCTGGGTGAGATCGACGATCTCGACCGCTCCCGAGCTCAGTGCCTCGAGGAGTGCGGAAACCTGGGTGGCCTGGGTGCTTGACATCTGCGTGCTCTCCTCCGTTATCCGCCGCGGAACGCTTCGGCCAGCCATTCTGCACAGATCGTGGGGTTGATCCTCGCGTCGAGGACGAGCGGCCGTGGCTCAAGCGGCTCGTCGACCCAGTATTGGAGGACGTCGAGGTCGGTCACGCGGCGCACTGTCGCGGCTTCGCACCCCGCCGCCTTGGCTATCCCCGCCAGGTCGGCGTCGGGAAACTGCACTCGGGAGACGTCGTGTCCCATCGGCGCGAAGTGGTGAACCTCGGCCCCGTAGGCGCGATCGTCGTAGATGACGGTCAGCAGCTTGAGCTTCAGGCGTGCGGCGGTCTCGAGCTCGGCGAGGGCCATGAAGGCGCCGCCGTCGCCGATCGCGGCCACGGTGGGTCTCTCTGGGCGGGCGACCGCCGCACCGATGGCGTTGCCCAGGCCGAGGCCGACCGCCTGAAACCCGTTGGCGAACACCCAGGCGCGGGCGTCGGGAACCGACAGGTACATCGCGGGATAGCCCAGGAAGGCGCCGGAGTCGACGGCCACCGCCTTGTCTTGGGGCAGCAGGTCGTTGAGGGCTTTCGAGAGGGTCCGGGGGTCGATCTCGTCGTCGGTGGACGCGTCGTCGTACGGCTCGTCTTCCCACGTCCGGGCGGCGATCTCGGCTCTCAGCTCCTGGGTGCGAAAGCCCGTCCGGATGTAGCCGCGGCGCTCGAGCTCGGCGGCGAGGGCCCGCGCTCCCGCCTTGGCGTCGGCGATCACGGCCACATCGGCCGGACGGTGGCGGCCGATGGCCCGCGGCTCGATGTCGACCTGCGCCACCTTGGCGTCGTCGGCGATCAGCTTGCCGTGACGGGTCGTCCAATCGTTGGCCGAGGCGCCGACGACGAGCACGAGATCGGCCTGCATGAGAAGCTCGGCGGCGAACGGCGAGGCAAAGCCGCCGGAGATTCCGAGGGCATAGGGGAGACCGGCGAACAGCCCGTTGGCCGGCGCCGAGGTGGCGAGCACGGCGCCGATCAGCTTGCCGAGCTGCTCGAGCTCGGCGCCGGCGTCCGCGAGCACGGCGCCCCGGCCGGCGATGATCGCCGGGCGCTGAGAGCGCTGGAGGAGGTCGGCGACGGCCTTGATCGCGATGGGCGCGGGCTCGGGTGGGGCGAGCGGGGGTGGGGGAGGGTTCGTGGGCTGTGTCTGGGTCGCGGGCTCGGCCGCAACGTCGATCGGCAGCATCAGGACCACCGGCCGGCGCTCTCGGAGAGCGCGGTGGTAGGCGCGCTGGGCGTCGTCGGCGGCGGTGGCCGCGCTGTGCACGCGCTCGGCGATCGCCCCGACGGATTCGACGAGTCCGTGCTGGTTGATGCGGAAGTTGGAGGTGAGCGCCGCCGCCGGCGTCTCACCGGCCAGAACGAGCACCGGGGTCCGGCTCTTGGCGGCCTCGGTCAGCCCGGTCATCGTGTTGGTGAGGCCGGGGCCCTGATGCACGCTGCAGATCCCGACCTGCCCGCTCACGCGCGCGTAGCCGTCGGCCATGCAGATCGCGCCGTCCTCACGGCGGGCGGCATGAAACCGCGCCCCACCTTCCGACAGCGCGTTCGTCGCGACCAGGTTGCCACTCCCGAGCACCCCGAAAACGTGCTCGGCGCCCTGGGCGGCGATCGTCTCGCCAACGACGTCAGCCACCGATTTCGCTCGCTGCGCACGCTGGACCGGGTCGGCGCTGGGGCGGGCGACGGTGCTCATGCTTACGGGCGGCTGGCCTCCGTCTGGGTCACGCTGTTTCGATCCTACTCGCGTGCCCTGCTCGTTTGCCGGGTCTCGATTGGGGAGATAGATTGCTTGACATGAGCAGCGACAGCGAAAGCTCCGGCGAGTCGGGCGGCGACGAGCCTCTCGTCACGCCGCTTGAGGAGAGCGGCGGCGGTGATTCGCCGGCTCCTTCCGCGCCGGCCAGTGGCGGGGAAAGTGCGGTCTCGAGTTCGGCGCCCGCAGCCGGTAGGCCCGAGCCCAGCGGTCGGCCGCAGTCCTCGAACATGCTTCCGCGCGACCATCGTCGCTCGATGCCAGAGCGGCTGCTCGTCCGCCTCATAGCGACCTGCGGGATTGTGGCGATCGGGGTGGCGATCGCGGCCATCATGGTCTCCAGCAATTCGCAGGGGTGGATCGTCGGGTTGGTGGTGTCGATCGTCAGCGTCGTCCTGGCGGCGATCCTCTGGTCTTCGCGGATCCTCTGAGGGCTCCGCGGCGGATCTTGGTCCCCGGCTAGCCGAAGATCGCTTCCGGAAGAAAGGCTCCGACGACCCAGTTCGGGGCGTCGACGATCTCATGGATGCGCAGATCGACGGCGACCGAGGCGATGGCGTAGGCCTCCTGGCGGGTGTGGTCGTATCGCTGCACGATGTGGTCAATGGTGGCGCGGGTGGCTTCCTGGCTCGCTTCGTAGAGGTCAGGCCCGACTCCCGTGCACACGTGGTAGCTGGACTCCTCGGTCCGCGCCGTCTGTCCCGGCGGGACATGGAATTGGGGGTAGGGGATCGAGAGGTCCTTGCGGACGGTGAGTCGGACCGCGATGTCCATGGCGGATTCGATCGCGGTACCGCACACCTCGCCGTCGCCCATCGCGGCGTGGGTATCGCCGACGCTGAAGAGCGCACCCTCGACGGCCACTGGCAGGAGGAGCGTCGTCCCGGCGCGGAGGTGCTTGACGTCGAGGTTGCCGCCCCACTTGGTGGGCGGCAGAACCGAATGCTCACCCGGCTGGTCGGGCGCCACGCCGATCGTGCCGGGGAAGGGTTCGAAGGGGAGGGTGATGCCGTCGATGAACTCGACCTTGCCGGCGCTCGGGTCGATGGCCGAGATGTGGATCCAGGGGTCCGGGAATTCGTCAGCAAGCAGCCCGAAGTTGGGGATGATCGCGGTCCAGCCCCAGGTGTTGGGCTTGAGCTCCCTGATCTCGACCTGAAGCACGTCGCCGGGTTCGGCCGTCTTCATGAAGACGGGGCCGGTGACCGGGTTGACCTTCGTCAAGTCGAGGCTGGCGACGTCCTGCGC
>JBAPXO010000270.1:0-1644 GCA_049284255.1 Solirubrobacteraceae bacterium
ATGGAGAACGAGGAGTGGGACCTGCTCCCTGGCGACGTCTACGCCAAGAGCTTTCTGCGCACCTACGGGGATTTCCTGGGCGTCGACACCCGGCAGCTGCTCGACGACTACAAGCGCCGCTACGACCACCCGTCTGATCAAGAGCTGCGCCCCATCGCGCCGCCGGGGCGCGAGCGCGACCGGCGGCCGCGTGGCGGGGCCCGCGTGCCTCCGTGGGCGGTGATCGGTGTGGTGCTCGTGGCCGTGGTCGCGGCGCTCTACTTCGTCGGCAAGGGCAACAAGTCGAGTCCCCCGGCGCCCACCTCGGCGACTGTCGGGACCACGCACAAGCGCCACCGCGGCCACCGCACGGCGGTGGCGCAGGTCCCGCCCAAGCCCCACAACGTCAAGCTCCAGCTCGAGGCCACCGGGCCCGTCTACGTCTGCCTCGTCGACGGGTCGGGGAGAAAACTGATCCCCGGCCAGATCTTCAACATAGGGCAGAAGATCCCGACCGAAACCGCTGACAAGCTCCTACTTACGCTCGGCAACGCCGCCGTCAAGGTAAAGGTCAACGGCGCCAACGTGAAGGTCGCTCCCTCCTCCAGCTCGATCGGCTACGAGTTCGTACCGACCGGCCACAGCATTCTCTCCGCCTCCCAGCAGCCGCACTGCGCATGAGCGAGGACGACCGAGCCTCCGCCGGACGCTCGCCGGGCACCGCTCCGCGGGCCGGCATCCTGGTCACCGGGACCGAGGTCCTGACCGGGATCATCTCGGACCGCAACGGGCCCTGGCTGTCTGAGCGCCTGCGCGAGGTCGGAGTCGACACGGCGACGATCGAGATCGTCGGAGATCGCCCGGCCGATCTGTTGGAGGCGCTCGAGGCCATGCGGGCCCGTGGCCTGGCTGTGATCGTGACCAGTGGCGGCCTCGGCCCGACCGCCGACGATCTCACGGCCGAGATCGTTGGCCGCTTCAGCGGCAGGGAGATGGTCCTGGACGCCGCCTTGGAAGAGCGAATCGCCGAGATCCTGCGTCCGATGATCGCGCGCTGGCCCGATCTCGACCCCGACGCCGTCCGCCGCTCCAACCGCAAGCAGGCCGTGGTGCCCGAGGGAGCGACCGTGCTCGAGCCCGTGGGCACCGCGCCTGGCCTGGTCGTGCCCCCGCGGGACCCCACGGGGCCGACGGTCGTCGTCCTGCCTGGGCCACCACGCGAGCTTCAGCCGATGTGGGAGACCGCTCGCCAGACCGAGGCCTTCCGCGCCGCGATCGTCGGCGCGCCGACGTACCTGCGGGAGATCCTCAGGCTGTTCGGGATCCCAGAATCGGAGATCGCCAACACCTTGCGGGAGGCCGAGGACGCGGGACTGAGGCTCGACCGTCTGGAGATCACCACCTGCCTGCGGCGGGGGGAGATCGAGGTCGCCACCCAGTTCGAACCAGACGCCCAGGCTGATTACAACTCGCTGCGCGATTTCATCGACGCCCGGCACGCCGACACGCTGTTTTCGCGGGACGGCTCGACGATCGACGAACAGGTCGCCAAGCTCCTCGCCGGCCATACCCTGGGGGTCGCCGAATCGTGCACGGGGGGTGGCCTCGCTACCCGCCTGACCGATCGCGCAGGCTCCTCGGAGTATTTCCTGGGTGGCGGGGTCG
>JBAPXO010000271.1:0-3254 GCA_049284255.1 Solirubrobacteraceae bacterium
TCTGCATCAGTGTCCAGAACGCCTGACCACTGAGATCGGACGTGAACGGGCGTCCGTTGGGCGCGCGATGCACCTTGCCGCCCTTGTGCTTGATCGCGGTGCCGATGGCGATGAACTCCGCCATGTCTGCACCCCATTCATAACGCCCGACGTCCAGGCGGACTCCGACGATGCCGTCGGCGCCCAGCTGATCGGCCTCCTCCTCCATCCGCGTCATCGCCCGCTCCCGGGCCGAGTACATCGCCTGGGTGAGCACGCCCATCTCCTGACTGGCCTTCCAGCTCGACTGTTGAAAGCCGATGTGGTAGATGCTCGAGCCGACCACAAGACCGACCGGCTCAAAGCCGGCCTTCTCCACACACAGATACTCGTTCACGGAGAGGTCGGACGTGAACAGTCCGCGCGCGTTCATCTGCAGTCGCTCGCTGGCGTGCTCGGCGAGGCCTTCGGTACTGGTGGGGTCGTAGGTCGACATTGGTGCTCTCCTGAAGTTAGGCGCCGAGGTTGATCGACATCACTGGCTCGCCCAGAGGGGTGGGGTGGGGCTCATGCGCGCCGAGGGCGATCGCGGTACCGAGCACGTGCATCGAAACGATAAAGACATGCTGCTTGTAACCGGCGTTCTCGTATTCGGTGTGATCGATCTGGTGGGTAAGGGTCGAGATAACCATCTCGTTGGCGCCAGCGGCGCTGGCCTGACGCCGCACCTCGTCCATCGCGAGCCGGCGAGCGACGTAGACCCCCTGGGTGACCTCGCCGAGCTCCTGGTTGCCCCACCACGAGCGCATCATCTGATTCGCCGCCCCGCTGAGCGCCACGCACACCACGGCCGTGTGGCCGATGACGCCGAGCGTGGCGGCACCGATGCGGCGTAGCATGACGACGTCCTGGCCCGACAGCGCGCACATCCGCGGCCGCGAGGCTGTCCGCGGTGCGGGGGTGTTCTCCCGTACCGCCGTGCCGAAGACGGCGTATTCCACGTTGCCCGGATCCCCCATGAAGGGCTTCGCGGTCATCTCGATACCGATGACCGCGTCGGCTCCCGCGAACTGCGCCTCCTGGCGCAGACGGTCAAACGAGCGCTCGCGCGAGAGGTTCCACGGCGCAGCAAACGACGGCATCTCACCGATCCCGCCTCCATAGCCGGCCCAACCGTAGTTCTGCCATCCGTGCTGGACCACCGAGGAGCCCATGATCTGCGCAAGCGGGGTCAGACCGGACGCCTGCGCCACCGCATACTCCTTGGCGCTCAGATCGCTGGTGAACACCGCCGACACCCCCGGCGCGATCCGCTTCAGGCGCTGCTCGGCGCCCAGCGGGATACCCCCGCGTCCGATGCGCTCCAGGTCAACAGCCGCCGCCTGGCGCTCCTCCTCGCTGAGTGGCGGGGGGCGTTTTCCGAATAGTGGCAAAGTTTCTCGATGCTGACAGAGTCACATTACGGGCACCAAAACGCTGCACCGGTGCTCCATAAGCGCCTCGACCTCTAGCGCGCTGGCACCTAGGACGCCACCGGTCACTGCCCCCGCCGCGACGCCTGGGCACTCGAGCTTGCGGAGCGACGCTGCGTGGGTAGTCGGAGCATTCTGCATCCTCGTCACGCTGGGCTGACCGTCGCCATGTCGTCGGAGGCTTAGTCGGGCGGCTGGCGAAAGCCGGTGTCGATCGCCAGCGAGCCCCCCACGGCACGCGAGACGCAGGTAACGATCGCCTCGTTAGCGTCGTGCTGCTCAGCGCTGAGGAAGACGTCGCGGTGATCGATCTGCGCATCGACCTCGATGACGCGCACGGCACACAGCCCGCACTCGCCTCGCAGGCAGTCCCACATCATGTCCACCCCGTTGTCTTGGAGGGCGCCGAGCATGGTGCGGTTGCGTCCGACGCGGACTTCGTGATCTTGTCGGTCAGCGAGGCGGACGACGAACTCCTCGGGCGCGAAGCGTCCTCCAGAGGCGAAAGTCTCGAATTGCAGCCGGCCGGCTGGTCGATCTCGAGCCTGCCATGCTTGCTGCACGGCGTCGCGAAGGCGCAGCGGCCCGCACAGGTACGCCTCCCCCTCCGGATCGAGGCGATCGACCTCACGCCCGACATCAAGGCGGGTGCCGTCTACAGAGACGAATAGCTCCAGCCGCTCGCCCAGGAGCTCCTGCAGGTCATCAACGAACGGCATCTGTTCGCGGGTGCGTCCGGCGTAGAGCAGACGAAACGGCTGGCCGTGACGCTCGAGCGCCTGTGCCATGCCGACCATCGGCGTGATCCCGATCCCGCCCGCGATAAGCAGATACTCAGGCCGTCCGTACTGCAGCTCGAATTGGCTCTGCGGTTCCGAGATCTGCACCTCGTGGTCGGTCTCGAGCGCCCGCACAAATCGGGAGCCGCCGCGACTGTCGTTCACTTCCTTGACCGCGATGCGGTAGGCACCATCGGCCGGCGCCTCCCCGACCAACGAATAGGAGCGGATGTCCGGAAGCCCGTCGACCACGACCGCGATGTCGAGATGGGCGCCGGTCTGATAGCGCCGGACTCCCCGCTCTGGTTCGATCTCGACCAGCCGCACGTCGGCGGCAACGTCGCGCACCGCCCGCACTAGTCCCGCGCCGAAGTGTCCAGAGGCCATGTTTGCGCTCGGCCCCGCGTCCGATGATCAGGAGACTCCGAGGCGCGCGGCATCGGCCGCTGTGGCCTCGACGCGGCTGACGCTGCCGTCGTGTGCGCGGGCGTCGCTGGCGGATCGCTCGTAGCGCCGATCGTTGTCCTCCTCGGCCATGAGCTTGTCGATCAGGCGGCGGGCCCACATCGCTCCCCCGTCGATGTTCAGGTTGTAGAACTCCTTATCGGGGTGCGCGTCGATTCCCCTCTGCTGAGCTGCGAGCACTTCCTCGTCCTCGCCGAACACTCCCGACACACCATCGCGAATCAACGTAGTAATTCGTTGGTCATCCAATCGGTAGTTTCGAACAAACGCCCAGAAGTAGTGACATGACCGGTCGGTCTCTGGCGTCATCGTGTTGAGCACAAAACCATTGACGCCCTGGGAGCGATCGCCATCTCGTGCGCCCGTACCAGTCGGGGCGACCCCGACATCGATCGCGATCGTGGCCGGCGGCTCGAAGTTGATGATCTGCCACCGATCGACGCTTCCACACCTCTTCCCGAGCTTCCACTCGAGCTGCATCCTCCAGAATGGCGGGGGCTCGACGTCCTGCATCCAGCGCGACACGGTCGCCGAACGCGGCCCGTGGGTCACCTCGAAG
>JBAPXO010000272.1:0-2049 GCA_049284255.1 Solirubrobacteraceae bacterium
GGAGCTGGTCGATGCCCAGGTATGACGGTCCGTAGGTGCCGACCCGCCCGTCGGAGTTCGGCAGGTGCGCCGCCCAGTTCATGACCTTGATCGCGTCCTTCTGCTGAGCTGGGTCAAAGAGGCCCCAGCTTCCGTTGGAGTCGCCGGTTCCGCGAACGTCCTCGACAACCTCGATGTATCCGCGCTGAGCGAGGTAGGTGTCGGCCCCGCCGGTGGCCGAGCCGCCCGACGCCGTGGCGGCAGATCCCGGACTGCTCGAACCACCTTGGCCCTTGCCGTACGGCGTCATCGTCAACAGGACGGGGAACGGCCCCTTGGCCGGCTGCCCCGACGCTGTCGTCGGATAGATCTCGTTGACCCGGATGGTGGTGCCGCCGGCGCCCTTGACCTTGATGTCGTTGCTCGACGCCGTTCCGTAGACCGCTTTCTCCGGCGTCCAGTGGCTCCCCCGAGCGGCGCTCGCCGAGACGACGCCGGCCGGCAATTGGGGATCCAGGCCGACCAGGCTCGAGGGGGCTGACTCAACCGCTGGCGCGCCGGGCGGGGGCGCCGGAGTGACAGCCGAAGCCGAGGGGGACGCGACCAGAGCGGCGCACGCCAGACACACGCCGGCGGCCGCAGCCGCCACCGCGCTCCTCAGCTTCACAACACGACTGGCAATGTGACGCGCTGGTACCACCCTCGGGCGGTCGTACCCCGCTGCCCCGGTTTCTAGACAGTGGAGGAATCGACCCTCCGCATCACGGGATGTGGTCGAAGGTGTCCGGGTTGGGTCCGGTGCGTCCGGATTCTCCCTTGTCCAGCGCGGTGATCGCCGAGACGTCGTCGTCACTGAGCTCGAAGTCGAAGATCTCGAAGTTCTCCTTGATCCGCGACGGGGTGACCGACTTGGGGAACACGATGCAGTTGCGCTGCAGGTGCCAGCGCAGGACGACCTGGGCGGGGGTGCGATCGGCGCGGTCCGCTATGGCGGTGATCACCGGATCGTCGAGCACGGCTCCCTGAGCGATCGGGGACCACGCCTCGATGGCGATTCCGTGGGATTCGCCGTAGGCCCGCACCGCTTCGTTGGTGAAGTAGGGATGCAGCTCGATCTGGTTGACGGCGGGGACGACGTCGCAGGTTTCGGCCAGCCGCTGGAGGTGGGGGACCTGGAAATTGGAGACGCCGACCGAGCGCGCACGGCCGTCGCGGGTGAACTCCTCGAGGGTCTGCCAGGTCGAGACATAGTCGCCGTCGTACAACGTCGGCAGAGGCCAGTGGATCAGGAAGAGGTCGACGTAGTCAGAGCCCAGCTTCTCGAGCGTCTGCTCGAAGCCGCGCCGAGCGTCGTCGGGCTTGTGGTACCCGTTGTGGAGCTTGCTGGTGACAAACACCTCGTCCCGGCTGAGTCCCGACCGACGCAGCGCCTCCCCGACACCCTCCTCGTTCTCATACATCTCGGCGGTGTCGATGTGGCGGTAACCGATCTCCAGCGCAGTCGCGGTCGCCTCGGCCGTGTCCGGCGGCGGAATCTGGAAGACGCCGAACCCCAGCTGAGGAATCTCATGGCCGTCGTTTAGCTTGATCGCGGGGATAGTTGCAGAGCTAGTCACTCGATCCTCCTTGGTTGCTCGCCCTGACTCCTACCCAGGAGCCCGGCGCCCAAGCACCAGCTCTAATCCTGGTCACGCGCTCTCGGTCACGTGTCCGCTGGCCCCGAACACCGCGAGCTCAGCGTCCGATAGAGCGCGCTTGCCCCGCTTGATCGGATCCCAGGCGACCAGCACCGAAGAGCCCGAGGCCGCGACCCTCCCGTCGGGGAGCCGGACCTCCTGCTCGAGGCGCAGGCTCGACGTTCCGACGCTCGCGAGGCGGACGATCACCTCGACCTCGCGGTGGTCCTTCCGGACCTCGGTGTGGTAGTCAAGGTCGACGTGCGCGAGCACGTAGCCGCCCGGAGCGCCATCCCGGCCCACGCGGCTGATGATCTCGTGGATCAGCCCAGCGCGTGCCTCCTCGATCAGCTCGGGGTAGACGGCCTGGTTGAGATGGCCGAGCATGTCCATG
>JBAPXO010000273.1:0-6017 GCA_049284255.1 Solirubrobacteraceae bacterium
GCTGTGCCGGGCAACCGGGGATGCAGACCACCGGGAGGTTGGCCTTCGAGCGCCACTTCCAGCCCAGATAGTCCGGCAGACCCATGGCGCCGGTGGGGTTGTTCTTCATCGCCGGGATGCCGCCGTAGGTGGCGCAGGTCCCGACAGCGACTACGGCCGCGGCCTTGGGGGCGAGGCGGTCGACCCACTCGTTGAGCGTGATTGGCTGACCGTCAGACGGGTTGACTCCGAAACCCGTCCAGTGGCCCTCGCCGTTGATCTGCTCGTTGCCCAGCGACCCCTCGACCACGAGCACGAACGGGTCGAGCTTGCCCTGCTCGGCGTCGTACCAGGCCTGGATGTACTCGTCGCCGGTCTCAAACGCGACCACCTGGTTGTGGATCACGACCCGCGGCATCCCCGGGATCACTCCCTGGATGATGTCCTCGAGGCTGGGGTTGGTCGCGGAGGTCATGGCGACCGAGTCCCCTTCGCACGACAGCCCGATCGTCATCCAGAGCACGTGGGCGGTGACTGCCTCGGTGGCCGCCTGGTTGGGTACGAATTCGGTTGTCGTTGCCATCTGGGTCCTCTCTTGGAGTCCGTCGTCAACAAATACGCGGGAGCGGATCTCCCACCAACTGATCCATCACCCGTCTGCCGCCAAACGCCGTCTGCACCAGCACCATCCCGGGCGGTTCCACCCGAACCTCGCCGATCGCCGCCGCCCCCTCGCAGCCGTCGACCCCCCGCAGGGCCGCGAGCGCGGTGTCCGCCGCCTCGGGGGCGACGAACGCCACGAGCCGCCCCTCGTTGGCCACATACATCGGATCGATCCCGAGCAGCTCGGCCGCGGCGCCCACGATCGGCGACACCGGCACGTCGGCCTCACGGACCGAGATCCCCACCTTGGAGGCGCGGGCGAGCTCGTTGAGCACCGACGCCACGCCCCCTCGGGTGGCATCGCGCATGCAGTGCAGGTCGGCTCCGACCGCGCCCAGAAGCGCGTCGGCCGCCGGCCACAGCGAGCAGGTGTCGGACTCGATCTCGGCATCGAGATCGAACTGCCCGCGGGCCAGCATGATCGCCGTCCCGTGCTCCCCGATCGGCCCCGAGACGAGAACCTGATCCCCCGCACGCAGGCCGTTGGTGGCGAGGGAGGCTCGCGGGTCCACGGCGCCGACCCCGGTGGTCGATAGGTACATCCCGTCGGCGGCGCCCCGCTCCACGACCTTGGTGTCGCCGCCGACGATCTCCACCCCCGCCTCCCGCGCCGCAGCCGCGATCGCCTCCACTTCCGCCTTGAGCTCCTCCGCCTCCAGGCCCTCCTCGAGAATCATCGAGATCGTCATCGCCACCGGCCGGGCGCCCGCCATCGCCAGGTCGTTGACCGTGCCGTTGACCGCGAGCTCGCCGATCGAGCCGCCCGGAAAGCGAAGCGGCTTGACGACGAAGCTGTCGGAGGTCATCGCCAGCGAGACGCCGCCTATGCTGACCGCGCCGGCGTCGGCCAGGGCGGGCAGCGCGCCTGTGCCCTCGCCCGCGAAGGCCGGCACCAACAGTCCCTCGATCAGCGTCTGGGTGGCCTTGCCGCCGGCGCCGTGGGCGAGGGTGATCCGCGGATCGCGGAAGCGGGCGCGCTTGGAGCGGGCGGTCTCGATGATCGCGAGCACACGTTGCTCGCGCCCGGTCGCGACCTGGCCCGGCGCGTCGCTCACACTGCCTCCCGTTCGCGCGCGTAGCGCCCGAAGTTGTAGTAGGCGGCGCACGCGCCCTCGGGCGAGACCATGCAGGTTCCGATCGCGTGCTCCGGCGTGCAGGCGGTCCCGAACACCTTGCACTCCCAGGGCTTGATCACGCCCTTGAGAACCTCGCCGCACTGGCAGGCCTTTGGGTCGGCCACCCGCACCCCCGGCATCTCGAACCGCACCTCCGCATCGAACTCCCGATAGGCGTCCGAGAGGCGCAGCGCGCTCTGGGAGATAAACCCCAGCCCCCGCCATTCGAAGTGGGGTCGGAGCTCGAACACCTCGGCCATGACCTCCAGCGCCCGCACGTTGCCCTCCTGGGGGACGACCCGCGTGTACTGGTTCTCGACCTCGCTGCGCCCGCTGCGAAGCTGGCGCAGGATCATCAGCACCGACTGCAGGATGTCGAGCGGCTCGAATCCCGAGATCACAATGGGGCGCCCGTAGTCGGCCGGAATGAACTCAAAGGGCCGCGCCCCCACGACCGTGCACACGTGGCCCGGGCCGATGAAGCCATCGAGTCGAAGGTCGGGCGATTCGAGCAGTGCCCGCAGGGGAGGGACGATCGTGACGTGATTGCAGATGCATGTGAAGTTCCGCATCCCCTCGGCCTTGGCGCGCTTGAGCGTCAGCGCCGTCGAGGGGGCGGTGGTCTCGAAGCCGATCGCGAAAAAGACGACCTCGCGGTCGGGGTTCTCACGCGCGATCCGCAGCGCGTCCAATGGTGAATAGACCATTCGCACGTCGGCTCCCCGAGCCTTGGCGTCGAGCAGCGTGAACTCGGAGCCCGGGACGCGCAGCATGTCGCCGAAGCAGGTGAAGATCACCCCGTCGTTGAGAGCGACGGCGATCCCGTCGTCGACCCGGCCCATGGGGATGACGCATACCGGGCAGCCGGGACCGTGAACGAGCTCGACATCGGGCGGCAACAGATCGTCGATCCCGTACTTGTAGATCGAGTGGGTGTGCCCGCCACAGACTTCCATCACCTTGTAATGGCGTCCGGGCTCGACTTCGCCGAGGATCTGGGTGGCCAGGGCCTGACCCAGCTCGGCGTCGCGGTACTCGTCCACGAATCTCATCGATCGCCTCCCAGTCGGCCGATGGCAACGCCGGCGTGGACGAGCAGCTCGTCGCCGGCCCGCACCGGCGTCACCAGGTCGATCGCCACCTCGTGGCGCTCGCCGGTTTCGTCCTGACAGAGGGCGCCCAGGTCGCCGGCCTCGATCACGCGCATCGCGACCCCCTCGTCGCCACAGGTGATGCAGTGGCCCGGCTGGGCACCGCAGGCCTGGGGCTCGGCCGCCAGGGTCACTCGATCACGCTCGCCTTCAGCTCCTCGAGCTCCTGCTCGTAGTCCTGGCCCATCCGCTGCAGCAGCGCGAGCGTGGCGTGCGCCTCCTCCTCGTCCACCTTGGACAGCGCGAAACCCACGTGGATCAGCACCCAGTCACCGGGCTGCGCGTGGTCTCCGTCGTTGGCGAGGAGGCTGACGTTGACGTTGCGCCGAACGCCGACCACGTCGACCTTGGCGATCTGGTTGACGTCGTCAACCATCTCGATGACCTGCCCTGGGATCGCCAGGCACATAGTGGTCTAGTTGTCCTCTCTCTCCGACGGGACCCGCAGGAATTGGGGGCGGCGGGCGCCGCGTCTAGCGCCGGTATACCACTGTCAGGAGTGATGCCGGGCGATGCTCGTAATCCTGGTGACGGTAAGGAGAATTACCTCTTCTTGTAGGGCGTGGAGAACGACCGATCTGCTTCGCCTTACAGAGCGTATGCTCACCAAAGGCAGGTTTGAGCTCGTGATCGGAGAGGCTTCGTGACGGTATGAGGCGCCCGGGGGAGATTGACTCGGCGCGCGGCGATGAAGCCGCGGTTCACCCGAGGTGGGCCCCGCCACCGCCTGTGCCGGAACGATCGGGTTCGTTCCGTTATCTGCTCGACCTCGATGTCGACCTCGCCGAGACGCTCCCCCTTCGCATGCGCCTGGTGGCGCGCCCCGCCGCCACCGCCGAGACCTTCGATGCCGACGCCGGGCAAATTAAGCTCACCAAGCCCTTGGCGATCGCGGCCCCCGGGCCTGGAGTGCTGGTGCTCGATGGCGTGCTCGCGGTCAACGTCCGTGTTGGGGACCGCGTGGCCTCTGAGCTGCTGGGCCCGGGCGACCTGGTCGAGCCTGGCCAGCCTGTCGAGGATGATCTCCTGGAGTGCACGACCGAATGGCGCGCCCTGGTACCCATGCGCTTCGCCGTGCTCGACGGCCCATTTGCCGACCGCGTACGTCCGTGGCCGCAGATCATGGGGGCCCTCCTGCACCGCGTCGAGCGCCGGACCCGAAATCTCAATGTCCAGCGCGCGATCACCTGCCAGCCCCGGCTCGAGGTCAGGCTGGCCCTGCTCCTGTGGCACCTGGCGTCGAGATGGGGACGCGTCGAACCGGGTGGGATCCGGCTCCCGTTGCCACTCACCCATCAGCTCCTGGGCCGGTTGGTCGGAGCCGAGCGGCCATCGGTCTCGCACGCGCTGGCGCGGCTGTCGCGCTCGGGCCTGGTCACGGGCCAGGGCGACGAGTGGCACCTGCACGGCCAGATCGAGGACCAGCTCGAGACCATGCTCGAGACCTCGGGCGGGCGCGTCCAGACGCTCGTCGACGCGGTCTCCGCGCGCGGCCAGCGCTGATGCGCCAGGTCGAGTTCGGACCCGGCTACAGCACCACCGAAAATCAGCTCGTGCACGTCGTCTGGCTGACCTCCGGACTGGGCTGCGATGGCGACTCGGTGGCGATGACCAGCGCCACCAGTCCGAGCCTTGAGGATCTGATTCACGGCGTTCTGCCGGGCATGCCGCGGCTGGCGATCTACAACCCGTTGCTCGCCTACGAATCCGGCGAGGAGTTCATGGGCGTGTTCCACGCGGCTGCCGCCGGCGAACTCGATCCGTTCGTGTTCGTGCTCGAGGGGTCGGTGCCCAATGAGCAACTCAGTGGGGAGGGCCATTGGGCGGCGTTCGGGGTCGATCGGGAAACCGGCGAACCAATTCCGACGACAAGCTGGATCGATCGGCTCGCTCCCCGGGCGGCGGCGGTGCTGGCGCTGGGAACGTGCGCCGCCTATGGCGGGATCCCGGCGATGCGCGGCAACCCGACCGGGGCGATGGGCCTGGGCGACTACCTGGGGGCGGGGTGGGTTTCCCGGCGCGGAGTGCCGCTCGTCAACCTTCCCGGGTGCCCGGTGCAGCCCGACAACATCACCGAGACGCTGCTGCACCTGGCGCTCCATCTCGCCGGCGTCGAGCCCATGTTCGAAGTCGACGACCACGGACGCCCGGGATGGCTGTTTGCGCGGACCGTCCAGCAGGGCTGCGGGCGGGCGGGGTTCGCCGAACAGGGAGAGTTCGCGAGCACCCTCGCCGACCCCACCGGCTGCCTGGTCAAGCTCGGCTGCAAGGGGCCGGTTGTCAAGTGCAACGTGCCCCTGCGAGGCTGGACGAGCGGCCTCGGAGGATGCCCAAACGTCGGGGGGATCTGCATGGCGTGCACGATGCCCGGTTTTCCCGATCGCTTCATGCCGTTCATGGAGCCGAGCCCGTTGGGGGTGGCCAAGGCCCGGGCACGGCAATTCACATACGGCCCGGTCCTCAGGCGGTTACGTCGCCGCGCCATCCGGCGCGATTTCGACGTCGAACCCGCCTGGCGTGGCCGAGGCGAGGAACTCAAGACCGGCTACGTGGCACGCTGGTAGGCCATGCCCGTCAAGATCGTGTTTCGGTGTGACTTCTGCCGGTCGCTTCCCGACCCGATAACCCAGCTGGCGCTTGAACGGGGGCTGCGCGAGCTGGCCTTCGGGGAATACCTCGAGGTGCCGCCCGGTCACTGGCTGGTATGGCTGGGCGCGGGGCCGCTCGGCCCGCGCCGCTACGCCTGCTCAGAGCACCGCGGCGACCTCACCGCCTACCTGCGCGAGCACTACGGCACGATCGCCCCCCACCCCTGGAAGCGTCCCCCGTATCCGACGACGTGCCGCTCCGGCGATACCGAGCGCGCGATCCGCAACGGCGCCTTCTCCTCGATTCCGAAGTGGGGCCTGCCATGAGCGGATCGGATCCGCTCGCCCAGCCGGTCTACGCCGACGGGGAGTACAAGCCGTTCGGGGACTTCACGCTCGCCGAGGTGCAGGCGCGTGCGGACGAGCTGGCCGCTGCGGTTGGATGGGGTCCGACGGCACGTGTGGGCGGCGTCGCCCGGGGGTGGTCAGAACTGGCGCGAGTAATGAGCGCGGAGGGCGCC
>JBAPXO010000274.1:0-9296 GCA_049284255.1 Solirubrobacteraceae bacterium
GGTGTGGTCCGCTCGACCCCGGCGTCGGAGATCCAGGTGAACCCGGGGCCGGTATTGACCGAGGTGTCGCGCTTGAGGTAGCGCGCCAGCCAGCGCAGCTCGAAGTCAAGCGTGATCTGCGGATCTGGTCCCTTCGGGGTGAGGCACTGTCCATGGGCGACGCCCGGATTGTCGGTGAGCGAGCCGCAGAACCAGAGCATCTGCACCGGCACGCCCCGGGCCTTGAGCGCGTCGTAGTTGGTGATCGCCTCGTGCAGGGTGAAGAGGGTGTCGTCGGTCCCCTGCATCAGCAGGGTCGGGATGTGGATGTGGCTCAGGAGCGGCGCGGGACCGGCAGAGGCGAAGAAGGCCTGGTCGGTCGGTGTGAACTCGCCCGTGGTGATCCCGTCCTCGAGCGCTGTGTAGATCCGGGGGTCTTGCATGTCGCTGTGGAACCCGGCCGGCTCTCCCTCCAGTCCGCCGAGCACCCCGCCGGTGGACGAGCCCTCCACCCCGAGTGCCGAGAGCAGCACCCCCCAGCCCCCTTTGGCGGTATTGCTCTTGTCAAGCGCAGTGATGAGGGAGTTCCACGCGATCTGGGGGGCGATGACGTCGATCCGGGGGTCGATCTCGGCGCTCGTGAGCTGAATGCCGCCGCCGTAGCTGGCGCCGACCATGCCGACGCGCGGATCGTTGGGACCATCGAGCTGGGCCTCGGGCTGCTGCGCGATGCGGTCGATCAGCGCCGAGACGTCGCGCGCCTCATAGGTCGGGCTGTCGAGTTCGACATCCCCGGTGGAGTCGCCAAAGCCGCGCGGATCCCAGGTCAGCACGTTGTACCCGGCCGCCAACAGCCCCGCCACGGTCGCGTCTGAGCTGCTGGCGCGAGCCGAACCGTAGCCGGGGCCGAACATCACCGTCGGCGCTCGCTGCCCAGCCTTCAGAGCCGGATCCGGGAAGAACGAATAGACGATCTTGGTGCCGTCAAACGAGGTGACCGAGCCGTCGCGAGCCGCCGCAGTGGAGGCGAGCACGGCGCCCACGACAAAGACCAGTACGCAGGCACTTAGCCCCCTTCGCAACCTTCCCATGCCCTGCACCTCTCTCCCGAATCGGCGACCGCGGACGCCGACCCTACCAACATCAGGTGTATTTCACGCCGCCAGCAGCGGGCGCAGGCGCACGTGGGCGTGGTGCTCGGCGGTCTCGCCGATCGCTCGTTCGACTTGGCGAAGCGTTCGCTCAGAGCCGCCGGGGGCCTGGGCCAGCGGGGATCCCAGCGCGCCCACCAGGAAGCGGTAGGCCTCCTCCTCGAGCAGGAAGGCAGCTGCCTCGCAGGCGTTGCAGACCACGCCCCCCGCGGCGCCCGAGAAGCCGCTGAGGTGCTCGGTCTCACCGCACACCGCGCATGCCGCGAGCTGGGGCACGATCCCCGCCGCGAGCAGGAGCTTGAGTCGGAAGGCCAGCCCGTTGCCCGGGCGAGCGTGAGTGAGATCGGAGCTGAGCAGGGCGAGCTCGTTGACCAGCAGTCGGAACACCTCGGGGTGGGGATCGGCGGTCTCGAACAGCCGCGCCACGGCGTCGCAGGCGCGGGCGGCGGCGTCAAGGGTCGCGGCATGGTCGCGGAGCGCTCCGTGCGTGGAGATGGTGTCGACCCCGGTGACCGTCAGCAGCTCACTACGTCCCTCGTGCAGAACCGCGTGGACGTGACCGAAGGGCTCGAGCCGGCCCCCGAAACGGCTGCGGGCGCGACGCGCTCCTTTGGCGATCGCGCTGCGCCGCCCGAGGCCGGGGGTGTACAGGTGCAGGATCCGATCGGCCTCGCCGTAACGGATCGAACGCAGCACCACGGCCTCGGTCTTCAGCGGGCCGGCCATCGCCCCTGAGCCCAGTTGCCGCTGGTGATCGTCCCCGTATTTACCGGGGCGACCACAGCTATAATTTCTGAAGCTATGAAGCCAATCACGGTCTACACCACGGACTTCTGTCCTTACTGCTCCAGCGCCAAGAAGCTGCTGGCCAAGCGCAACATCGAGTACACGGAGATCAATCTGGCAAGGGACCCGGACAGTCGGCACGAGCTCTCCGAGAAGACCGGGATGTTCACCTTCCCCCAGATCGTGATCGACGGTGAGCCCTTGGGTGGATTCCAGGAGCTGCTGGCGGCCGACCGTGCGGGCCGGCTCTCAGAGCTGATCGCTGCCTGAGGCCACGCCTCGTCTCGCTCCAAGCGCGCGCACCCGGCCGCGCGGGCGCGGTTGACAGCGCTCGCAGACGTAAGTACCCCGGCCCCCGACGACGAGCTTGCGGATCGTCGTGGCGCAACGCGGACACGGTTCGCCGGCTCGCTGGTGGACCATGAAGAGGTCCTGGAACGAGCCTCGGGCCCCGTCGACGTGCCGGAAGTCGTCGATCGTCGCGCCCTTGGCCTCGATCCCCGCGGCGAGGGCGTAGTCGATCGCCTCACGCAGCGCCTGGAGCTGAGGACGCCGCAGTGATCCGGCGACGCGCAGAGGATGGATGCGAGCGCGAAACAGGGCCTCGTCGGCATAGATGTTCCCCACGCCCGCAATCCGGCGCTGGTCGAGCACGAAGGACTTGATCGGCGCCCGACGGCCGCGGGTGATCGCGTACAGGTGCTCGGCGGTGAACTCGGGCGTCAGGGGCTCGATCCCGAGGCGCTCCCGCAGGTACTCATCGCGAGCGACGGTCCCGTGCACGAGATGCCCGGTCCCGAAGCGCCGGGGATCGACGTAGATGAGGCGATGACCAGCATCGAGCTCGAACCGCACCCGGGTGTGCGGCGGATCGACGGGCGGGTCAAAGAGCAGCGCGCCGGTCATGCGCAGATGCGAGAGCAGGAAGCGGTCGTCGCTGAGCTCCCACACCAGGTATTTGCCCGAGCGCCCCACCCGCTCCACGCGCTGTCCGCGCAGTCCGTCCTGCACCTCTCGGAGGGGCTGCGGGCGCGTCCACCTCGGGTCGAGGATCTCGACCTCGACCAACGTGCGCCCCTCGAGCTCGGGAGCGAGTTGGCGGCGGATCGTCTCGACTTCGGGTAGCTCGGGCACGCCACTGACCTTAGAGACAGTCGAGACAGCCTCTTAGTCCGGCGCCCGCGCGGGACGACCGGCGGTCAGACCCCCTCAGCCGGCGCGCCGGCGTCGATCTGAGCGCGCGGGTGCGATCCGAAGTACACGTCGCGCAGGCGGTCGGCTGAGAGGTGGGTGTAGATCTGAGTGGTGCCGATGTCGGCGTGTCCGAGCATCTCCTGCAGCGACCGCAGATCACAGCCGCCCGCCAAGAGGTGGGTGGCGAAGGTATGACGGAGGGTGTGGGGGCTCATGCGGTGCTCGAGCCCGGCACTGCGGGCGTGACGCTGGACGATCTTGTAGAGGCCCTGGCGGCTGAGGCCGGATCCCCGCAGGTTGACGAACACCCGCGGCTCGTCGCTGAGCCCGACCAGCCGCGGCCGCCCGTCCTGCAGATAACTCTGGAGGGTCGCGATCGCCTTGCGACCTACCGGAACGAGGCGCTCCTTGGATCCCTTGCCGCGAGCGCGCAGGATTCCGACGTCGAGGTCGAGCTCCGAGAGCTCGACGGTGATCGCCTCCGAGGCGCGCAGCCCACAGGCGTACATGGTCTCGAGCAGCGCCCGGTCGCGCAGAGCGCCCGGAGAGTTGCCCCGGGGTTGTTCGAGCAGGCGGTTGACCTCGTCGCGCGTGAGCACCTTGGGCAGCCGGCCCCGCGAGCGCGGGGGGCGCAGTTCGGCCGTCGGATCGTGATCGATGATCTGCTCGCGGCGCAGATGGCGGTAGAACGAGCGCAGACACGCGATCTTGCGCTGCAGGGTGGCCGGGGCGACGGGCGGCTTGCCGTCGCGACCGTCGGCGAGCTCGGAGACGAACGCCGCCAGGTCATTGGGGCCGACCTCGAGCGGGTCCTGATCACGCCGGGCCAGGAAGGCTCCGTACTGCTGCAGATCGGATCGGTAGGCCTCCAGCGTGTTGCGAGAGAGGCCGCGCTCGAGCTCGAGCGTGCCCAGGAACTCGAGCGTCAGGTCGGTGAGGTGGCGCTGAACGGGAGAGGCTTCGGCGATCACCATCGTCGCTGAGTATTCGCCCCTCCATTCGGCACTCCTGCGGTTGGGCGCCGCCGTTCAAGCCAAGCGGCGCGCCTCAGGAGGTGGCGTCGAGCCCACCCCGCTCGCGCGCCAGGGCAAGCCAGAGCAGCGCGACGACCGTCTTGGAGTCATGGGACTCGGCCACGGCGGCGTCGAGCTCGCGCAGCGGCCAGGCGACGATCTCGATCCGCTCCTCCTCATCGAGCTCGACCTCGGTCGCCGGGGACAGGTCACGGGCCAGGTAGATCCACACGTGCTCGTCGCTGAAGCCCGGCGTGCTGTAGAAGGACTTGAGCTCCGACCAGTGCGCCGCCTGCTTTCCGATTTCCTCGGCGAGCTCGCGTTGGCCGGCGGCCAACGGGGACTCGCCGGGTACGTCGAGCTTGCCGGCCGGGATCTCAAGGGAGTCGGTTAGTCCGGCGACCTCGCGGGGCTGGCGGGTCAGCCATACGTGCTCGTCGTCGACGGCCAGGATCCCGACGGCGCCGGGATGCCAGACCTTTTCCCGGGAGACCACCTCGCCGTTGGCGTGGCGGAAGCGCTCGACGCCGCACGTGATCATCTTGCCCTCCCACATCGTCTCGGTCCCGACCGGCTCAAATCCACTCACGCCGCAGCTCCCTTCGCTCGAATCGGCAATCGCCGGTCACGCCGTGACTCCCTCGGGAGCGCCGTCCAGCTCGGCCGCGGCCTCACGGACGATGGCGAGCGCGATCTCCAGCAGGGTCTGGAGCGACTGCACCGCGATCCGCTCGGTGGGCTCGTGGTTTCGCTCCGTTCCGTCGGCCAGGTTCAGGCACGAGAAGCCGGCCGCCTCGAAGGAGTTGGCGTCCGAGGCCCCGCCCGAGGCGATCGGCCGGGGCTCGTAGCCGCACGCGCGCAGCGCACGCTCGGCCACCGCCAGCTGGGGGGCGCGGGGCTTGACCTTGAAGCCGCGGAACATCTGCTGCACATCGAGATCGAGATCGCACTCCTCGGCGTCGGCCGCATCCTCGAAGTGGTCTACGACCTCGGTCGTCACCGCTGCGGCGCGCGCGTCGTCGAGACTACGCACCTCGGCCTCCACCCGGCAGCGCTCGGGAATCACGTTGATCGCGCTTCCTCCGTCGATCATCCCGACGTTGGCGGTCGTCTGCTCGTCCAGTCGCCCGAGCCTCATCGCCGCGATCGCCCGCGCCGCGGCTATCACCGCGCTGCGGCCGGCCTCGGGTCGTACCCCGGCGTGGGCCGCCCGCCCCCGGAAATCGGCCACGATCCGGTAATGGGTGGGTGACGCGACGATGACTTCACCGATCGGGGTGGCGTGATCGAACACGAAGCCGAAGCTGCTGCTCAGGCGCGAGACGTCGAACTCACGTGACCCTCGCAGCGAGACCTCCTCACAGACCGTGAACAGGAGCTCGATACCGATCGGCGGTCGTCGGCCGTCGGAGGTCAATGCCCGGGCAACCTCGATCAGAGTCGCTACCGCCGACTTGTTGTCGGCCCCGAGGATGCCCTCGTTGGCGTTCTCCCACGCCCCGTCGACGACCACCGGCTCGACGGGCGCCGCCAGCGGCACGGTGTCGAGATGCGCGCACAGGAGGATGCTCTCCGAGCGCTCACCGGGGATCCGGATCAGCAGGTTGCCCGCGTCTGACCCGGCGGCCGGGCCACTGTCGTCCTCGGCCACTTCCAGGCCCATGGCCTCCAGCTCGGCGCTCACCCAATCGGCGCAGGCCCGCTCGTGGCCGGACGGGCTCTGGACCCGGCACAGCGCCGCGAACGTTTCGTTGAGCCGCTCGCGCTGGGCGTCCGACGTGCGCCTCACCCGGCGCGCGAGACGCTGAGGTCCCGCTCGTCGCCGGCCGGCATCGCCCCGTCGGCCGCCGGGGGCTCACCGTGGGCCATAGCGGCGCCGACGAACTCCCTGAACAACGGGGCCGGACGCTCGGGCCGTGACTTGAACTCCGGGTGGTACTGGGAGGCGACGTAGAACGGATGCAGCTCGGGGGCCAACTCGATCGCCTCCACGAGACGATCGTCGGGCGAGGTGCCCGAGCACACCAGTCCGGCCGCCTCGAGGTGCTTGCGAAGGTGGTTGTTGACCTCATACCGGTGACGGTGGCGCTCGTAGACCACGGGCTCGTCATACAACGCGCGGATCCGGGTGTCGTCGTGGAGCTTGACCGGGTCGGCGCCGAGTCGCATCGTCCCCCCCATGTCGGCGATCTCCTTCTGCTCGGGGAGCAGGTCGATCACCGGGAACGGGGTCTCGAGGTCCATCTCGGTCGAGTTGGCCCCGTCCATTCCTGCGACATGCCGGGCGAACTCGCTCACGGCGACGTGCATCCCGAGACAGATCCCGAGGTAGGGGATCTTGTTCTCCCGGGCGATCCGGGCCGCCTTGATCTTGCCCTCCCACCCACGGCCGCCAAAGCCCCCGGGGATGAGGATTCCGTCCACGCCGCGCAGGCGCGCCGTCACCTCGGGCTCGTTGACGGTCTCGGAGTCAACCCACTCCACCGCCACCTTGGCTCCGTGGTGGATCCCGGCGTGGCGCAGAGACTCGACCACCGACAGGTAGGCGTCCTCCAGCTGGACGTACTTTCCGACGAGGGCGATCCGGACCTCGCGCTGCGCCGCGGCGGCACGTCTTGTCAGATCACGCCAGCCGGTCAGATCAGGGGTTCCCCCGTCGACGCCGAAGTGCTCGCCGAGGATGAAGTCGTCGACGCCCTGGTCATTGAAGGTGAGCGGTACCTGGTAGATGTCGGGGACGTCGTAAGCCGAGACCACGGCTTCGACCGGAAGGCTTGCGAAGAGGGCGATCTTGGAGCGGATCTCGGTCGAGAGCTCGGCCTCCGAGCGGCACATGACCATATCGGGAGCGATACCGATGCGCCGCAGCTCGTTGACCGAGTGCTGGGTGGGCTTGGTCTTGAGCTCGCCAGCGTGCCCGATGTAGGGCACGAGGGTCAGATGGATGAACATGCACCGGCGCCGGCCGACGTCGACCGGAAACTGGCGGATGGCCTCCAGGAACGGCAGCGACTCGATGTCGCCGACCGTGCCGCCGATCTCGGTGACCACGAAGTCGACGTCCGAGGAGTCGGCCATGAGCTTGATCCGCTGCTTGATCTCGTTCGTTATGTGGGGCACGACCTGGACGGTCGCCCCCAGGTAGTCGCCGCGGCGCTCCCGGCGGATCACCGTGTTGTAGATGCCACCGGCGGTCACGTTGGACGCGCGGCTGGTGTTGGCGTCGGTGAAGCGCTCGTAGTGGCCGAGGTCGAGGTCGGTCTCGGCCCCATCCTCGGTGACGAACACCTCGCCGTGCTGATAGGGGGACATCGTCCCCGGGTCGACGTTGATGTACGGATCGAACTTCTGCAGCTGGACGCTGAGCCCGCGAGCCACGAGAAGCCGCCCGATCGACGCTGCGGCGATGCCCTTCCCAAGCGAGGACACAACCCCGCCGGTAATGAAGATGAAGCGCGTCTCGCCGTGTGTCATCAACGGGTACCCAGTCTATCGTCGGCCTCGGCGGCGTTCTGGGCCGGGTTCGCAAACTGCGACATCATGCTGCCCGCAGCAGCTCCCGAGCGTGGTCGGTGGCCGCCCGATCCTCGGCGCCGCCGCCCAGCATCCGCACGAGCTCACCCACCACCTGATCGCCCGCGAGCGCCGACACCGTGGTCGTGGCCGGGACCACAGACCCGTCCTTGACGATCGTGAAGTGGCGCTCGGCGAGCGCCGCCACCTGGGGCAGATGCGTGATGCAGAGGATCTGGCGCCCTTCGGAGAGAGCGCGCAGATGTTCGCCCACCGCCCGCGCCGTGTGGCCCCCGATGCCGGCGTCGATCTCGTCGAAGACCAGCAGCGGCGCGGCGGCGTCTTCGCGAGCCGGCCCGGCGTGGGCGACGCTCGTGAGCGCCAGCATGACGCGTGAGAGCTCACCTCCGGAGGCAACCTCGCGCAAGGGCCCGAGCGGTCCCCCGGCGTTGGCGGCGATCAGCATCTCGATCGCGTCGGCGCCCCGCGGGCCGCACCCGTCGAGACGGTCGGTGAGCTCGATCTCAAAGCGGGCGTCTGGCATCGCCAGCTCGGCGAGGCGCTCGCCAACGGCCTTGGCCAACCGCGGCGCCGCCTTGCGGCGCGCCCGTCCAACCGTCTGGGCGAGGCCGTCGAGGCGATCGCGGGCGCTGGCCATCTCCTTTTCGATGGCCTCAAGCGCGGTGTCGGCGTGCTCGAGCTCGTCGCGGCGCTCGCGGCAGCGCTCGGCGTGGGCGAGAACGGCGGCCACCGAGCCTCCGTGCTTGCGCTGCAGGCGGGCGAGGAGCGCGAGTCGCTCCTCCACCTCCTCCAGGCGCTGAGCGTGATCTACGCCGCCCCCGCCGCCGGCCTCGATTCCCACGAGATAGGCGCGCAGCTCGACGCCAATGTCCTCTGACTCGTAGCGCAGGGCCTCCAGCCGCTGGGCCAGCGCTGCCAGTCCGGGGTCAAGCGCGCCCGCCTGCCCGAGCTCCTGTCCGGCGCGGGCGAGCATCTCGCAAACTCCCGCTCCACCCTCCGGGGTGAGCGTCTCGGCACCCATTGCGGCGGCGGCGGCGAGTGCCTCCTGGTTACGCAGGCGGTCGCGTTCGAGCACCAGCCCGGCCTCCTCATCCTCACCCGGGGCGGCGGCCTCGATCTCGGCCAGCTCGAAGCTGAGCAGATCGAGCTCGCGCTCCCGGGCGCCGGCGAGCTCGCGCAGCTCCTGGGCGCGCCCCTCCAGCCCACGCAGATCGTCGTAGGCCTCTCGTAGGCGGGCGCGGCGAGCCAGCTGCTCGGGGCCGCAGTAGGAATCCAGCAGCTCGAGCTGGGCGGTCGACACCATCAGCTTGCGATGCTCGTGCTGGCCGTAGAAGGAGAGCAGCTGGCTGCCGAGCTCCTGGAGGTCGGCCTGGGTGGCAGCGCGCCCGCACACGTAGGCGCGGGTGCGCCCGTCGGGCCACACGCGGCGCGCCAGCACGATCTCCTCCGCCCCGGTCGGCAGGCGCTCTGAGCCCTTCAGCAGCGGCGGCAGCGAGAACACGCCCTCGACGTAGGCCTCAGGGGCGCCGGGGCGCACGATCCCGCGACGGGCGCGGCCCCCGAGCAGCAGGTCGAGCGCGTGGGCCAGCAGCGTCTTGCCGGCGCCGGTCTCGCCGGTCAGCATGTTCAGCCCGGGCGC
>JBAPXO010000275.1:0-2614 GCA_049284255.1 Solirubrobacteraceae bacterium
GACACCTTCCACGTGATCCCCGACAACCCGGCGAACGTTCTCGCCGTGCGCAACTCGCTCACGCCTCCAGGATCAGGCGGGCAGCCCGGGACGATCGATCCCGCCGTCCAGAGCGTCTCAAACAAGCGCAACGACACCCGGAAGATCCTCGAGGTCACCAACCTGGTCACGATCACCGCCGCCGCTCTGACGGTGCTGCTGACGATCGCCTCGATCCTCCTGATCGCCAACACGATCCGCCTCTCGCTGTACTCGCGCCGCAGGGAGGTGGAAGTCATGAAGCTGGTGGGCGCCACTGATTGGTTCATCCGCTGGCCGTTCGTGATCGAGGGCGTGTTCGTCGGCGCGGCGGGCGCGCTGCTGGCGATCGCCGTGCTCGGCCTCACCAAGGTGGCGCTGCTCGACCCCCTGGCCAACAACTGGACCCTGATCGCGGCCCCCCGGACGATCTCGTTCACGGCGCTGGTCGCCGTGCTGATGATCTGCGGCATCCTCGTCTCGGCTCTGGGCTCGGGGCTGTCGTTGCGGCGCTTCCTGCGCGTCTGACGCTCCGACCGGCCTGGGGTTGGGGGCGGGGGTCCTGGCGGGCCGCCGGACGCGGGCGGCTACCCTCAACAGGCCATGTACGCCCGACGTTCCCGCAGTCCCCGCACGCTGCTGCTTGCCGGTGCGGCGGTGCTTGCACTCCTGGTCGGACTGTGGCTGGGTGGGCACCCGAGCTGGCTGCCGTCGCCGATTCGCAGCGCGTTCGTGCAGCAGAGTTCGAGCGACAAGCTCGTCAACCAGGTGATGGGACTGCTCACCAAGGACTACTACCGCCCGGTCAACTCCGGTCAGCTGCTCAACAAGGGTCTGGCCTCGGCCGTCGCCAGCCTGGATGATCCGTATTCGCACTACTACGACCCGACCGCGTACCGGGATTTCCAGGACCAGACCAATCCGCACCTCAGCGGCGTGGGCATCGACGTCAACTCCGAGCCAGAGGGGCTCCGGGTGGTCGACGTCTACTCGGGGTACCCGGCCGCCAAGGCCGGGATCAAGCCGGGAGATGTGATCACAAGCGTCGGGTCACGGTCGCTGGCCAACCGCTCGGTCAACTTCTCGGCGGCGCTGATCACGGGGCGCGCCGGCACGCGGGTCACCCTGAAGGTGCGCAGCGGGACGCATACGCGCACCGTCTCGCTGGTGAGGGCAAACATCACGGTTCCGGTGTCCAGCGGCCGGATCGTCTCCTACCACGGCGCCAAGCTCGGTTACGTGGAGCTCACGAGCTTCACCGACGGGTCGGGCGCGGAGGTTCGAAGTCAGGTCCAGAAGGTCCTGCATCAGGGAGCACAGGGGCTGATCCTCGACCTACGTGAGAACCCGGGCGGCCTGCTCGAGGAGGCGGTCAACACCGCGAGCATCTTCATCCCGGATGGGACGATCGTCTCCACCGACGGGCGTAGCCAGCCCCGGCAGGTCTACATGGCCAAGGGCAACGCCATCGCCGCCAAGATCCCGATGGTGGTGCTCGTCGACCGGGGTACCGCGTCGGCCGCGGAGATCGTTACCGGCGCCCTCCAGGATCGGGGGCGCGCCAAGGTCGTGGGGACCCACACCTACGGCAAGGGCGTCTTTCAGGAGATCCAGCCCCTGCCCAACGGGGGAGCGCTGGACTTCACGGTCGGCGAGTACTTCACCCCCGATGGTCACAACCTGGGTGGCGGCGGAGTCCGTCGCGGCGCCGGCATCAGTCCCAACGTCTACGCCAACAGCAGCCCCAACTCGCACGTCGACACCGCGCTGACCGTCGCCGAGCGCACGGTCGCCGCCGAGCTGCGGTGAGCTCCTCCGTGAGCGATCCGCGCCCGAGCGCGCGGGTCGCAGTTCTTGCTCGCCAGGGCAAGTTCCTGGTCGCCGAGCCGTTCTTCGGCGGCGGCCCCCGCCTCGTCGTCAGCCGCGACAAGCGGTACGACGTCGGCGACCTGGTCCTCCTGGGTGGCTCGGCACGCTCCAATGGCCGGGGATCGTCGCGGCGCGTGACGATCGCCCGCCGGCTTGGGCGCCCCGACGTGGCCCGCGACGTCATCGGGGCACTGATGCTCGACCGTGGCCTGCGCCGCGGCTTTGATCCGGCCGTCGAACGCGAGGCCCGGCAGGCCGGCGACGAGCCGGTCCAGGGCGGCGACGGCGGCCGCCACGATCTACGCGAGCTGGCCACGTTCACGATCGATCCGGTGACGGCGCGCGATTTCGACGACGCGATTTCCGCCCAGAAGCTCGACGATGGGGGCTGGCGGGTCTGGGTCCACATCGCCGATGTCTCGGCATACGTCGCCGCCCGCTCGCTCGTCGACCGCGAGGCCTACCGGCGGGGCACAAGCGTCTACGTCCCCGGGACGGTCGAGCCGATGCTCCCGGGCGCGCTCTCCAACAACGCCTGCTCGCTGGTCCCCGGTGAGGATCGCCTGGCGGTGACCGTAGAGATGGACGTGGGGGAGAGGGGCGTTCGCAAGGCCTCGATGTACCGCTCGGTGATCCGTTCCGACGAGCGCCTCGATTACGACCGCGTGGATCTGTTGTTCGCCGGCACCGAAGCCGCGGGCGCGGTTTGGGGCGAGCCGCTGGCCGC
>JBAPXO010000276.1:0-4135 GCA_049284255.1 Solirubrobacteraceae bacterium
GAGTACAACCGCTTCGTTCACGTGCCGTGCGGGGACACCCCGGGCTTCGCGACGGGGTCAGAAGCTCTGTGGCGGGAGACGGTGGCCTACCCGTACCTCGCGGTCGTGAAGTTCAACACCGACCCCATCGTGGCCGGGGCGCACGCGCCGGGCTCTGGCATTTTCATACACAGCTGGGTGAGCGGTCCCACCGGGGGCTGCGTCGCGCTCAGCCGGGCGCGACTGCTGGCCCTCCTTCGCTGGCTAAAGCCATCCGCGCACCCGGTGATCGCCATCGGCACCGACAGGGAGATCGGCGCGATCACACGCGACGCGGAAGCACGTCGGGCGTGACGGGACCCTCGTCCTATGTTGAAGGTTGATGGCGGATCGCCGTGATGCCGACTTCACGTACTCCCTGACCGACCGGATTATCCGGCTCAGCTTGGGTGAGCTGCCGGATTTCAGCGGCGCCAAGTTCGATGGGGATTTCTCGCTCAGCCTTGAGCAGGCGCAGCGCCGCAAGCACGAGTACGTGGCGGCTCAGGTGGGCATCGGCCCCGGCCGACGGCTGCTCGACCTCGGCTGCGGGTGGGGTCCCCTGCTGGCCTACGCTCGGGATCGTGGGGGCACAGGGGTCGGGGTCACGCTCTCCTCCGCCCAGCTGAAGGCGTGTCGCCAGCACGGACTCGAGGTCTACCTCGAGGACGCGCGGGCGATCACCCGGGAGCGGTTCGGCGGCTTTGATGCCGTGGCGAGCCTCGGCGCCTTCGAGCACTTCTGCTCGTCTGAGGATTTTGAGGCGGGACGCCAGGAGGAGATCTACGGCGACCTGTTTGCCCGGGTCTCGAGCCTGCTCCCCGCCGGCGGGCGCTTCTACCTACAGACGATGGTGTTCGGCGCCAACATGATTCCGGCTTCAGAGCTTGACCTGGAGAAGCTCCGAGGCCTTCCACCGCGGGACTCCGACGAGTGGTACATCGCGCTGCTCGGGCGCCAGTTTCCGGGTTCCTGGCTGCCGTCGGGGCTTGAGCAGGTGGTCAGGTGCGCCGAGCCGCACTTCCGGCTGGTGTCGAGCGTCAGCGGCCGGCTGGACTACATCGAGACGATCAGTCGCTGGAACGCCCGCATCGGGGCCCCGAGCCTCAGAAAGTCACTGCTCAAGGTGGAGCTCATGCCGCGGTGGCTCACGAGCGCCGACTTTCGATTGGCGTTCACCTCGGGCGTGAGCGCCAACCAGGTCTGCTTCGAGCGCGAGCTTCTCGACCATTACCGGTTCGTGTTCGAGAACAGGGGGCCTTAAGCTACCGCTCACATATCGATGGCGTGGAGGGAGAGCCGCGCCGGTACCGGGGGGTCTCGATGTTTGATTTGTCGCGCCGTTTGCGTTCACGGGCGCCGCTTGCGCTTGGGGTCGGACTGGTGTTCATGGCGTCGCTGATCGGAGTGGCGTCCGCGCAGGCCGGCCTTGTGGGCGCCAATGGCGCACTCCATGGCTGCGTGGCCGGCGACGGGGTGCTGCACGTGATCGGTGCCCACCAGCACTGCCGCCACGGCGAGAAGTCGATCGAGTTCGGAGCGACCGGTCAGCAGGGCAAAACCGGAGCGACTGGCCCTGCGGGCCAGCAGGGACCCGCGGGGACGCCCGCCGACGCCTCGCAGATCTCTCAGCTTCAGACCGAGGTCACCGACCTCCAGAACAAGGTGGCGTCGCTTCAGTCGCTACTCCAGGGCGCGTCACGCCAGGGGTCGACGTTGCTCCTCTCCGGGTTGAACCTCCAGATCGAGAGCGGCAGCGGCTCGACCGGCGGCACGGTCAACGGCCTGGGCAACCTGATCCTCGGTTACAACGCAAATCCCGGCACCCAGACCGGATCGCACAACCTGGTGATCGGTGACGGTCAGACGTTTACCAGCTACGGCGGCATGGTCGGCGGGGCCGACAACACGATTAGTGCGCCCGGCGCCTCGGTGCTCGGCGGCAACGGCAACACCGCCTCCGGCGCCGGCGCCGGGGTTCTGAGCGGCTTCAACAGCCAGGCGACCAACACCGATGCTGCGCTCGCCGGTGGCTACGCCAACTCGGCGACGGGCCAGTATTCCGCCCTCCTGGGCGGATTCAGCAACACCGCGGCTGGCCAGCAGGCATCGGTGAGCGGCGGGGAGGACAACATCGCCAAGAGCGCGACCTCCTCGGTCGCCGGCGGCGACCTCAACATCGCGGCCGACTTCGGGGCGACGATCGGGGGCGGTTGCGAGAACGTCGCCGGGAGCGCCACGCCGCAGAGCGGCACCTGCGAGGGCACGCCGTCGGTCAGCGGAGGCCAGGGCAACGAGGCGACCGGTGCCTCGAGCGCGGTCGCGGGTGGCCAGGGCAACCTTGCCAGCGATCCCTTCGCGGCCGTACTCGGAGGTTGCGACAACCTCGCCGGCCCGATTGGGTCGGTTCTTCAGATCACCTGCTCGGCCACCGCCGAAACGGTGGGTGGCGGTGAGGCGAACACCGCCAGCGGACGTCAGGCGTCGGTGTCCGGCGGCTCGGTCAACGTCGCTACCGCCGACTATGCCTGGGTCGGCGGAGGAGCCGGGAACAACGCCGCCGGCGTCCAGACGTCGATCGCCGGCGGTACCGACAACCTCGCCGGAGGCACGGTTCCGACCACGATCGGCAACCAGAGCTTCATCGGCGGCGGCTACAACAACGTGACGTCCGGAGACCAGAGCGCGATCCTCGGCGGCCAACACGTGAGCCTCGCCACCCAGTACGGGACATCACCCTGACCTCTGGGCAAGGCAAACGCGGAAGAGGCTTAAGTCGCTGCCGGCCGCCCCCTGCTCAGGCACATCGGCGAGCATGTCGGAGATGCAAGCCCGGTCGGCCGGACGTCGATCCGCTCGCCATCGTTACAGCCAACAATCACGAGGAGAATTGCGTCATGGCAACCGGCAAGCATCCTGCGCGCGTTCAGGAGGAACAGCAGCAGGCCTGTGACGTGGGCCAGCAAGCAGCGCAGTGATGGCGCTCGGAGACGCGCTGCCCGGCGTCCGGGCGATTGCCGACTACCGCATGTCGTGGTTGCGCCGCGATCTGGTCGCGGGGGCTGTGCTGACGACGCTGCTGGTCCCGCAAGGGATGGCATACGCCGAACTTGCCGGGCTGCCCGCGATCACCGGCCTGTATACGACGATTCTTTGCCTGGTCGGATACGCCGTGTTCGGGCCTTCGCGAATCCTCGTGCTCGGCCCAGACTCATCGCTGGGGCCAATGATCGCGGCGACAATCCTGCCGATTCTCGGTTCCGGGGGCAGCCCCGAGCGCGCAATCGCGCTGGCGTCGATGCTTGCTCTGATCGTGGGCGCGATCATGATCGCTGCGGGGGTCGCAAAGCTCGGGTTCGTCGCCGATCTGCTTTCCAAGCCGACGCGGATCGGCTATATGAACGGGCTCGCGCTAACGATCCTGATCGGACAGCTACCGAAGCTGTTCGGCTTCTCAGTCGACGCGAACGGCCTGATCGACGAGGCGCGCGGATTCGTCCACGGGCTCGCCTCGGGCGAGGCGGTCGGTGCCGCGGTCGTGATCGGCGGACTGAGCCTCGTCCTCATCTTGGCGCTCGGGCGGTGGTTGCCTCGCATCCCCGGCGTGCTGTTGGCTGTGATTGCAGCGATCGCGGCGACCTCGATCTTCGGCCTGGCCGATCACGGCGTCTCGCTCGTCGGGACACTGCCCAAGGGGTTCCCTCCGCTGACCCTCCCGAGCCCCGTTTCGGACTTGCCGCTGTTGATTGCCGGAGCCCTGGGAATCGCCCTGGTTGCGCTCACCGACACGATCTCGACTGCTTCCGCATTCGCTGCGCGCACTGGGCAGGAGGTCAACGGGAACGGGGAGATGATTGGGATCGGTGCCGCGAATGTCGCGGCCGGGTTCTTTCAGGGATTCCCGGTGAGCACCAGCGGGTCGCGCACCGCCGTCGCTGAACAGGCCGGCGCAAAGACGCAGCTCACCGGAGTAGTCGGAGCAGCCCTGATCGTGCTGATGCTCGTGGTCGCGCCCGGGCTTTTGAAGAACCTCCCGAACCCAACTCTCGCGGCAGTCGTGATCGCCGCATCGTTGTCGCTCGCCGACATCCCGGCAACCGTTCGACTGTGGCATCAG
>JBAPXO010000277.1:0-2065 GCA_049284255.1 Solirubrobacteraceae bacterium
TCTTGGTGGGATAGAGGCTGAACGCCGCGGCGTCGGCCAGAGACCCGACGCGGCGACCGTTCAGGCGGGCTCCGTGGGCCTGTGAACCGTCCTCGATCAATCGCAGACCATGGCGGCTCGCGATTGCCGCCAGGACCTCCATCGCGGCCGGCATCCCGTACAGGTGAACGGCGATCAGGGCGGCGCTGCGCGGGCCGATCGCCGCCTCGACCCGCGTCGGGTCGATCTGCATCGTCGCCGGTTCGGGTTCGATCGGGACCGGGCGAGCCCCGGCGTGAGTGATCGCCAGCCACGTCGCAATCGAGGTATGCGCCGATACCAGCACCTCGTCGCCGCGGCCGATACCCATCGCGCGCAGCGTGATCAGCAGGGCTTCCGTTCCGTTGGCGACGCCCACTCCCCCGGCCGCCCCGCAGTAGCTCGCAAAGTCGGCCTCGAAGCGCTCCAGCTCGGGGCCCCGTACATACCAGCCGGACCGCAGCACGCGCTGACTGGCCTCGCCGAGCTCGTCGGCCAGCTCACGCTGGGCGGCCGCCAGGTCGAGAAACGGCACGAGGGTCATCGACGACGCAGGAGGGAGTCGAACTCGGCCCGGTCATACACGTACTCCGCCGGGTCATAGGCATCCGACGCGAGAACGACACAGACCGTCCCGCTGGCGAAGTCCTCAAGATGATGAAACACCATCGGTGGCAGCAGCAGCCCGGTGGCGGGCGAGTCAAGGACGTGGACGCTGGTCACCTCACCATCGTCGCAGTGAACGGTGAACCCGCCGCGGACGGCGATCAGGACCTCGGTCTGCCGGCGGTGGGCATGATGAGCCCGCTGGCCGCCTCGCGGCACATCAAAGATCCAGTACACCCGGACGATCGGGAAGGGAATGTCGCGTCCTAGCTCGGCTACGCAGAGGGAGCCGCGCGTCTCGTCGAACCGGCCGAGCGACAGCTCCTGGCACCGTGACGCGGGGGTGGCGCCAGAGAAGACACGCGTCATCGCGACCTCCGGGTCGTGCGAAACAGAAAGCCGGCATGAGCGACCGCAGCGGGCGCCCCGGGGACGACCATCTCCGGGAGGATCACGAACTCTCGATCCAACTCGAGATCCGCCGTGCGTGCTGCGCCCAGCAGCTCGGTGGGGTCGAACACCCACCCGAGGTACTCGGTCGCGTAACCGTAGGCGTAGGCGCGTTGGAGCACGACGAAGCTCGCGTGTCCGGCGACCGGCACGCGGGTCACGAACGTCCAAGAGCCGGACGCCTTCGCAAGGCGCTCGAGCAGCCCCCGCCAGTCGCTGACGTACTGGAGGGAACCGCTCGCGATCACCAGGTCATAGCGGCGCGCCAGGCAGGCGTCGGTGTCGTGGAAAGTGATGTCGGGCAGCAGCGCCTGGCCTTCGGCACACACCTCGGGCAGCTCACGGCAGTGATAGTCGAGCGAGACCTCGGGCAGCAGGCGCCGGCCGAGGACATAGTGATGACCGAGCGCCCCGCCCCAGTCGAGAATCGACACCTTGCCGGTGCCATGGGCGGCCCGCGCCAGCGCGAACGCATACGCGAGCACCGCGTCCTGGGCGAACACGTCGGTGCGGCTGATCGGTGCCCCCACAGGCACTTCGTGGCTCACCCCAAGCGGACCAGGCCCCTGAACCGCCTGCAGAAATCGGGGCCACTTCTCCCGGTATGCCCGGGCGACATCGGCCGCGCTCCAGCCGACGGCCGACGCCGCCGCCGGATCACGTGCTCGCTCCCAGCCCTCGGATACGTATTCCCATTCGGGCAGATTCGCCGGCGCCTCAGTCGCCTCGGATGCGGTTTCCGGTTTCGGAAGCTCGGCCGGCTGCGGCACGGTGAGCAGGGGCGGGTCGTCAGCAGCGTGCTGGCCCTCCCCGTTCGCGGCTGGCAGTTGCCGATCGCTTTCAGACGACCAGCGCGGGGTCCAGGATCTCGACGGGAAGTAGTCCACGGTCGTGTCGTCGAGCATCCCCATCCGAACGCCTGCCTCCATCATCCGCTGACACATGCCCCAGTCGTAGGGAAGACCGAACGCATAGTCCGCGAGCTCGAGCT
>JBAPXO010000278.1:0-7566 GCA_049284255.1 Solirubrobacteraceae bacterium
GATCTAACCCTCGCCAACGCGAAGGTCGTCGAAGGCTCAGATGGCCTTCTGCTCGAGATCGATGGTCAGATCGTCCCCAACTATGACGCCACCATCCACCCCTTCCAGGAGGGTGATGTCGTCACCGGCCATGTCGTCCGGATCGACAACGACGAGGTTCTGGTCGACATCGGCTACAAGTCCGAAGGGGTCATCCCCGCGGGCGAGCTGTCAATCCGCAAGTCGGTCGACCCCTCAGACGAGGTCCAGCTCGGCGAAGAAGTCGATGCTCTGGTCCTGACCAAGGAGGACCAGGACGGCCGCCTGATCCTGAGTAAGAAGCGCGCCCGCTTCGAGAAGGCCTGGCGGCGCATCGAAGCCGCCGCCGAATCCGGTGAGCCCGTCGAGGGTGCCGTGATCGAGGTCGTCAAGGGCGGCCTGATCATCGACCTCGGGGTACGCGGTTTCCTGCCCGCGTCGCTGGTGGACATCCGCCGGGTGCCCAACTTGGACGAGTACATGGGCCAGGCGATCGAGTGCAAGGTGATTGAACTCAATCGCAGCCGCAACAACGTCGTGCTGTCACGGCGCGCCGTGCTCGAGGAGTAGCGCAAAGAGGATCGCGAGCGGATCCTCGACCGCCTCCAGCCCGGTCAGGTCGTCGAGGGCACGATCTCCAACATCGTCGACTTCGGCGCGTTCGTCGACCTCGACGGGATCGACGGCCTGATCCATATCTCCGAGCTCTCGTGGTCCCACGTCAACCACCCCTCCGAGATCCTCTCCATCGGCTCTCAGGTGAGCGTCAAGGTGCTCGACATCGACCGCCAGCGCCAGCGGATCTCCCTCGGTCTCAAGCAGACCCAGGAGGACCCGTGGCAGCGCGTCGTAGACACCTACAACATCGGCGACGAGCTCGAGGGGACCGTCACCAAGGTCGTGACCTTCGGGGCGTTCGTGGAGATCCTCGACGGCGTCAAGGGTCTGGTGCACATCTCCGAGCTCGCCCAGCACCACGTCGAGAACCCCCGCGAGATCATCCAGCCCGGCGACCCCGTGCGCGTGAAGATCCTGGAGATCGACTCCGAGCGTCGGCGCTTGTCGCTTTCGATCAAGCGCGTCGAAGGGCAGGTGCTCCCGGTTCGGCCGATCGAGCCCCCCGGCGACGGCGACGCCGGCGATCTGGACGACGTGCCCGAGCTCGGCCTGTCCGAGGACGTGTTCTCCGTCGGCGAGGTCGTCGACTCCGGCGACGAGGTCGTGGAAGGCGATCTTGTCGAAGGTCAGGGACCAAGCGATGAAGAGATCCAGGACACAGGCGCGGAGATCCAGGACACAGGCGCGGAGATCCAGGACACAGGCGTGGAGATCCAGGACGCGGGCGAGGAGCAGGGTACGCCCAACGGCTCGGCCGCCTCTGATCTGGAACCTCAGAGCGAAGCCCCCAGCTCCTGAAGTCTTGACAAGCGCCGAGTCGTGGTCCCCTTCGTAGGGCTCACGGGAGGCATCGGCGCCGGGAAGTCCACCGCGCTGGAAGCGCTGGAGAACCTCGGCGCCGCCGGTCTCTCCACCGATCGCGTCGTGCACGAGCTCTATGACTCTGATGACGTCCGCCAAGCGGTCAGCGAGCGCTTCGGCGACGAGGTGCTCAGCGACGGAAAGGTGGATCGGCCGGCGCTGGCGCGCGCAGCCTTTGCCACCGAGGAGGGCCGACGCTGGCTGGAGGAGCTGCTGTGGCCGCGCGTGGGCGAGCGAATCGTCTCCTGGCGCGACGGTTTGGAGACGGCTCAGCCGCTGCCGCGCGCAGCGGTCGTGGAGGTCCCGTTGCTATTCGAATCCGGTCTCGACCACGGCTTTGATGCAACCATCGCGGTGATCGCGCCCGAGGAGGTCCGCGAGCAGCGAGCCTCCAGCCGGGGGCACGAGGCTCTGTCGGAACGGTCATCGCGCCAGCTCACGCAGGAGGAAAAGTCGCAGCGTGCGACGTACACCGTCGTCAACGACGGGAGCGTTTCCGAACTGGAGGACAAGCTGTCGGCGATCCTTGACATGCTGCGCGGATGAGCCCGTCGACCGCCACAGCCTCGGCGCGGCGCCGCTCCTCTCAGAGCTCGAGCGTGGCCCGGCGACGCCGCGTGGCTGCCCGCCGCCGGCGCGGGATGCTGGCGCTCGTGGTCCTCGTCGCTGTCGTCGTCGGCGTCGTGCTCGCGATGCCCCTGGCCAAGAAGGCGGTCAACGAGTTCGGGCTGCCCTTGCGCTACTCCGACGTGATCCGCCAGCAGGCCGCCGAGAAGCGGCTCCCGCCGGATCTGATCGCGGCGGTCATCTACGCCGAGACCAAGTTCGACGCTCGGACGTCACCGGCCGGAGCCCTGGGGCTGATGCAGATCGAACCTCAGACGGCACAGTTCCTGGCGCGGCGGTCGGGTGCCAAGACCTTCACCACCGCCGATCTCGCCAAACCGCAGGTCAACATCGCCTATGGCAGCTACTACCTGCGCTACCTGCTCGACGAGTACCAGGGCAACCACGTGCTGGCGCTGGCGGCCTACAACGGCGGCGAGGCCAACGTCGATCGGTGGCTTGCCCAGGCCCGCGCCAACGGAACCGGCTTCGGGATCGGAGACATCCCGTTCCCCGAGACCCGTGACTACGTGGCCCGGGTGCTCACGGCCCAGAAGCAGTACCGCCAGACCTACGCCAGCCAGCTCGGCTACGGCTAGCCGGCGACCGCCGAGGACACTGCCGGCCGGTCCCGGGCGCGCACCCGGTCGGCGATCCACTGCAACGCCAGGAGCATCACGAGCCCCACCAGGGCGGCGCCCACGATGTACCACGGCCATGGTCCCATCACGCTGAGCAGTGAGTTGTGCTCGGGCTTGGTCCGGAGGTACATGTAATTGCCGCCCGTGATCACGTCGGCTGCTCCGGCGATCGCCGCAAATCCCAGCGTGGCCGCGAACGCTCTCCAAGCGGCGCGGGGCCGAGGATACTGCCCGCACCCGAAGACCAGCATGCAACCCCCGACGATCGCTCCCACGTGGTAGGCGAAGTACGTGAAGTAGTAGATGCTGGGAAAGTTCTGGCCGAGGTCGGGGGTGATCGTCGCCTGCAGCGAGGCCGTCAGCGACCAGAAGTAGAGAAGCTCGACGAGCAACTGACGTCTGGTCCACAAGGCGAGCACGGCGGTAAGCGAGACGGCGTCGGTCAGCTGCAGCGGGAGGTCGTACTCCACCGACCAGGTTCCCCTGATCACGTCGGCGAGGTACTCGCCCGCCCATCCGGCGAGGATCACCACTGCCAACGTCCTCACGACCCCGGCGACCACCGGCGCGGACGCCGTCCGCGCTACCCAAACACAGGCGATCGTGGCCGCCACGAGGACGGCCAGCGCTGCCAGGTGGGGGTCGGAGAACTGTCGCATGCCTGCCCGGATCTTCGCCGGGTGTCCCGCTAGCCTCAAGAGGGATACGTAATGCCGAAATTCGAGCTTGACAGCGCCTTCTCACCTACCGCCGACCAGCCGGCCGCGGTGAGCTCGTTGGCCGAGGGCATCGCGGCCGGTGAGCGCTACCAGACGCTGCTCGGAGCCACGGGAACCGGGAAGACGATGACGATGGCGGCCACGATGGAGGCCATCCAGAGGCCGTCGCTCGTGATCGCCCACAACAAGACGCTGGCGGCCCAGCTCTGCAACGAGTTCCGGACCTACTTCCCGTCCAACGCCGTCGAGTACTTCGTCTCCTACTACGACTACTACCAGCCCGAGGCCTACGTCCCGAGCAAGGACCTTTACATCGAGAAGGACTCGGCCATCAACCAGGAGATCGACCGCCTGCGTCACGCCGCCACCGCCGCGCTGTTCGCGCGCCGGGATGTCGTGATCGTCGCCAGCGTGTCCTGCATCTTCGGCCTGGGCTCACCCGAGGTCTACGACGAAAACCTCCAGACGCTGAGCAAGGGGGAGATGATCGATCGCGACGCCCTGCTGCGTAAGCTCGTCTCGATCCAGTACACCCGCAACGACACCGCGCTTTCGCGGGGGACGTTCAGGGTCCGCGGGGAGACGCTGGAGATCTTCCCCGCCTACGCGGAGACGGCGTTTCGGATCGTTCTCTTCGGCGACGAGGTCGAGCATCTCCAGCACTTCGACCCGATCACCGGCGAGCTGATCGAGGACGACCTCGCGCACGTCGGCATCTGGCCGGCGTCGCACTACAACGTGCGCGAGGGCATGATCGACGACGCCGTCTCGGAGATCGGGCGCGAGCTCAACGCTCGCTGCGCCGAGCTCGAGGGTCAGGGCAAGCTGCTGGAGTCCCACCGCCTCCGTCAGCGCACCCAGTACGACATGGAGATGCTGCGCGAGTTGGGCTTCTGCTCGGGCATCGAGAACTACTCGCGGATCCTCGACGGTCGCCAGGCAGGTGACCGGCCCTACTGCCTGCTCGACTACTTCCCGGATGACTTCGTCTGCTTCATCGACGAGTCCCATCAGACCGTGCCCCAGATCGGCGGCATGTACGAGGGCGACCGCTCCCGCAAGCAGACGCTCATCGACTACGGGTTCCGGCTGCCGAGCGCACTCGACAACCGTCCTCAGACCTTCGCCGAGTTTCTTTCGATCACTCCCCAGATGGTGTTCGTGTCGGCTACGCCCGGGGAATATGAGCGCACCCATTCCCCGCGGATCGTCGAGCAGATCGTCCGGCCGACCGGGATCATCGACCCTGAGATCGAGGTCCGCGAGACCCGCAACCAGATCGACGATCTCATGAACGAGATCCGGGCTCGCACCGAGCGCGACGAGCGCACGCTCGTGACCACGCTGACCAAGAAGATGTCCGAGTACCTGACCGACTACCTGCTGGAGATGGGGTTCAAGGTCCGCTACCTGCACTCTGAGATCGACACTCTCGAGCGGATCCAGATCATCCGTGAGCTCAGGCTGGGCGAGTACGACGTGCTCGTCGGCGTCAACCTCCTGCGCGAGGGGCTGGACCTGCCCGAGGTTTCGCTGGTCGCGATCCTCGACGCCGACAAGGAGGGCTTCCTGCGCGGCGAGACCTCGCTGATCCAGACGATCGGGCGCGCGGCGCGCAACGTCGATGGCAAGGTGCTGATGTACGCCGACAAGGAGACCGCGGCGATGCGGTCGGCGATCGGCGAAACCGACCGTCGGCGCGCGATCCAGGTGGCCTACAACGAGGAGCACGACATCACCCCGGAGACGATCGTCAAGGGGATCTCCGACATCGCCGAGTTCCTGATGTCCGATTCGAAAGTCCCGCGCTCACGCCGACGCCGCCAGCGGACGGGTTCCACCATGGAGCCGGCCGAGATCGAGCGCACGATCGTCGAGCTTGAGGAGGAAATGCTCGCCGCCGCCGAGGACCTGCGCTTCGAGTACGCCGCCAAGCTGCGCGACGAGATCCGCGATCTCAAGCGCGAGCTCGACCAAGCGGTTGCCGCCGGAGACGCTCCAGTTTCCTGACCGGCTCTAAGGGGTGCGGTTCGGCCCCGCTTTCGGTACGCTGCGCCTGCTTCACCGTTTCCAAGAGTGGAGGTACTCGCGTGGCGCTGGACAGGCAGAGCATCGAGAAAAAGGACTTCCCGGTCGGACGCCGGGGCTACGACCCCGAGGCCGTGGACGCCCATCTCGCCTCCCTCGCCGACGAGGTCACCGAGTTCAAGCGCTCGGCCCGGCGGCGCAGCGACACCCTCGCCTCCTCGGCCTCCGAGCAGGTGCGGGCGATCATCGAAGCTGCCGAGAGCAGCGCCGCGGAGATCCAGCGCGATGCCGACAGCGATGCCAAGGAGATCCGCGACGAGGCCAACAGTGAGGCCAAGACCACCCGTGAACAGGCCGCCGACCAGGCCCGTGAACACGTCGGCAAGGTCTCGGAGGCCACCAACAGCATGCTCGAGCGCCTGGATGCGATGGAGGGTGAGCTCAGCTCGCTGGTCGAATCTCTGCGCACCGGCGCCAACCGCCTGAATGCCGATCTCAAGCTGCTCGAGGGCAACCTCGCCGAGGCCGGCGACATGGTGCAGCCGCGCCCCGGCTTCGAGCCCGAGCCCGAGCTCGAGGTGGGCGATGAGGACGGCCTCGAGGGCGTCGAGGTGGTCGGGGTGGTCGAGCTCGAGGCCGCCGACGGCGACGGGATCGACGAACTGGAGTCGATCGAGTCCATAGACGCTGCCGAGTCCGCTCCGGAGCTAAACGGCGAGGGCGCAGGCGCAGGCTCGGTGATCGCCGACGGCGACGTGGCGCCCGGCGATGACGAGGCCGAGGGGGCACGGCTGATCGCCCTCAACATGGCCCTCAACGGGACGCCGCGGGAGGAGACGGCCCGCTATTTGTCCGAGAACTTCAAGCTCGACGACGCCAATGGGCTGCTCGACGAGGTCTACGCCAGCGTCGAAGGCTAGCGGCAGCCGCTAGGGGCCCAGCCGGTCGCGCCGTCGCGAGCGGCGGCGGTCGTGGCGGTCGTGGCGGTCGTGGCGATCGTGCTGGTGGCGCCGTTCATCAAGCCGCGCCTCCGCCGCATCGAGGTCTGCGGCAGGCCCGAACAGGGCCCAGCCGATGCGTACGACGCTGAGCACGGCCACGAGCAGAACCCAGACCGGCCAGAACTGACCGTGGGCGCCCGAGACCGCCCAAACCACCGTGCAGACAAGGAACAGGCCAAACGCACCGCCGCTTTCCTGCATCATCCGCCTGGTCAGATGAGAGCGGCGAGCGGCGTGGGTCAGCGCCGTCTCACGAGGCGTCGGGGGAAGATCGCGCCGCAGGGTATCGAGCTCGGCGGTCGTGCGGGCGTCGTAGGCCGCCTGCAGACGCTCCTCTAGCTCGTCGGTGCTCAGGCGTCCCGCTCCGGCGTGTTCGCGCAACTGGTCGATCAGGCGCTCGCGATCCTCGTCGGAAGCTCGGATGCCGCTCGCCCGTTCCTCGCTCATTGCGAGAACTGTAGGGGACGAGGCGGCCGTCGCCCACGGGAACGTCTGTTCGGCTCACTAAACTCGAAGAGGCATGAACAAGCTGATCGTCTCGGGCGCCCGGGAGCATAATCTCAAGGATGTGACCGTCGCGATCCCGAGGGATTCGCTGACCGTCATCACCGGCCTGTCGGGGTCCGGGAAATCGTCGCTGGCCTTCGACACCATTTACGCGGAGGGCCAGAGGCGCTACGTCGAGTCGCTCTCGGCCTACGCCCGTCAGTTCCTGGGTCAGATGGACAAGCCCGACGTCGACTCGATCGAGGGGCTGTCTCCGGCGATTTCGATCGACCAGAAGACGACCTCGCGCAATCCGCGCTCGACGGTCGGGACGGTGACCGAGATCTACGACTATCTACGTCTCCTGTGGGCGCGGATCGGCCATCCCCACTGCCACATCTGCGGTCGCCCGATCACCGGGCAGTCGGCCGAGCAGATCATCGACCAGGTCATGGAGCTGGCCGAGGGAACCCGTTTCATGGTTTTGGCGCCGATCGTCCGCGGTCGCAAGGGCGAGTACGGCAAGCAGTTCGAGGAGCTGCGTGCCGAGGGGTTCGGCCGCGTAAAGGTCAACGGCGAGCTGCGCCG
>JBAPXO010000279.1:0-1824 GCA_049284255.1 Solirubrobacteraceae bacterium
TCATCGGGTTGCTCGTCCCTTTCCCTGAGCGCGAGCAACTCCGAGACGACAGCATAGTACCCGTGGACCTCCGCTTGACCATCTCCCCCCTTAAAGTTACGGCCCACCCGGCGGGAGTCCTCCTCGACCTGGTTGGCCCACGCGTCCTGGATAGGGGTTCTGAGCTGCACCTCGATCAGCCGGCCTTTGCGGCGGACGATGAGATGTACCGCGCGGTAACCCGACGTCTTTGGCTCAGCGGCGTAATCTCGAGTACGCTGAACTTCCCAATTCCTGCGGAGTGCTTTGGCGACGTCGTACACAGCCTGCTGGTCGGGCAGTAGCGCACGGCAACCGCCGATGTCGGCCATCTGGGTCAGCTTCATGTGAGGCTCGCGCAGCAGCTTGTCGACCACTGTAGGTAGCCGCTTGAGCCGCTGCGTGACGAGAACGTCACCGTGAGGCTTGACGTAGTGCCGAAGATTCGCGCTGAGGGATGTCAGGGGTCTGGCGTGGAGACTGCGCCACCACTCGATGAGCTCGAAGGCCGAGTCGAGGGCGTCAACCTGTGACGTTTCCATCTGAGCGACCTTTTCATAGTTCCCCTGCCGAATCTCCGTGAGCAGAGATGCAGCCAGCTGACCGGCCCGGTTGACCGATTCCTTGGAGGGTTGGGACGCCATCGGCGGTCATGTTCGCATCCACCGCAAGCAATGTCCGACACCTCGCTGTGTTCATCTCCGCGCGCCGCTGGCCCGAATGCTGGCCCGAGCGGCCCCTGAAACGCGAAACGCCCCGTAAACACGGGGCGCAAGCGAACTCCGGGACAGGGACTCGAACCCCAATCTCCCGGACCAGAACCGGGCGTCACTGCCAATTGGACTATCCCGGATCAGCGACTCGCCGAGAAGGATAGTAAAGCGCGCTCCGCGATCGCGCGAGCCTGAGTAGAAGCGGCGGCGCGTACTCAGATCTCCAGCGACTGCCCGTTCGGGGCGAAGTAGGCGGTGATCGCCTCCTCGAGGCCCTGGTCGAGCACGAGCAGCACCTCGTCGCCGGCCTCGATCGTCGTGTCGGGCTTCGGCACGAACCCGGTACCCCCGCGCAGCACCGAGATGATCAGGCTGCCCTCCGGCAGGGCGATGTCCGCGACCCGCTCGCCGACCGTCGGAGCATCCTCGCTCACCTCGAGCTCGATGATCTCCAGACGCTCCTCTTCGAGCGCCAGCAGGTGCACGAGGCCGTAGCGCGGCACCTCGTGCTCGATCAGCCGCAAAATCAGGTCGGTCGCCGATACGGCCGGCTGGATCCCCAGCAGCCGGAAATGATCGTGGTTGCGAGGGTTGTTCACGCGGGCGATGATCCTGTCGCACAGGTACTTCTCCTTGGCCACCTGACAGACAAGCATGTTGTCCTCGTCGTCGCCGGTCACCGCGACAACCAGGTCGGCGCGCTGGATCCCGGAGCGCTCGAGCACCCACAACTCGGTGGCGTCGCCGTACTGCGCGGCGTGCTCGAACTCCTCCTCGATCGCCAGATAACACGGGCGCGAGGACTCGATCACGGTGACCTCGTGCCCCTTGTCTATCAGCTCTCGCGCGAGGCTGCGCCCTACCTTGCCGGCGCCGACGATGATCGCGTACATCAGGCCGGTTGGACCTGCAGCGCACGCTCGAACATCTCGATCGCATGTTGGGTCGGGGAGATGGTGTGCAGGCCCTGCTCGCCGTACCAGCCCGCGCGCGCCGGGTCCATCACGCGCACGATCACCCGCTCGACGCCGAAGCGCTTCTGTGCGATCTGGGCGATGATCAGGTTCGTGTTGTCGCCGTCGGTCGAGGCGAT
>JBAPXO010000280.1:0-17537 GCA_049284255.1 Solirubrobacteraceae bacterium
CGGTGAGGAAGAAGACGTCCGCCTCGCGCTGTCGCATGTGCCGGGCGATCACGTCGGTGGCGATCGTCGTGTACGCGTGGCCGAGATGCGGCTGGGCGTTGACGTAGTAGATCGGGGTGGTGATGTAAAAGGACACGCAACGGTCAAGGCTATCCTGCGCCTGTGGTTGCGCCGCTGGAGCTACTGACCGTCGGGCGGATCAGCATCGACCTGTACTGCGGTCAGCTCGGCGCAGGCTGGCAGGGCGCGGAGAGCTTTCAGAAGGCCGTCGGTGGTAGTCCGACCAACGTGGCCATTGCCGCGGCCCGGCTCGGCCGGCGCGCGGCGGTCTACACAAAGGTGGGAACCGACCCGTTCGGCGACGTGGTCGTGCAGGAGCTCCGTGACTTCGGCGTCGACGTCAGCTACGTCGGAGTCGAGCCCGATGCGATGACGCCGCTTGCATTCGCCGTGCTCGACCCACCCGAGGATCCACAACTTCACTTCCGCCGCCATCCACCCGCGCCCGACCTGCAGCTCCGGCCGGGTGAAGTCGGTGCCGACACAGCACGCGACGTGCCGATCTTGTGGATCTCGGGCGGCGCACTGTCCGAAAATCCCAGCCGCGTGACGGTCACCGAGCTACTCAAGGATCGAGGGCGACGCGCGCACACGATCCTCGACCTCGATTACCGGACGAGCTTCTGGTCCTCGCGCCAGGAGGCTTCGGCGGTCATCGGGAAGGCGGTGGAGGCTGCGACAATCGCCGTCGGTAACCGTGAGGAATGTGATGTGGCGGTGGGCAGCGATGAGCCGCGCGAGGCGGCGCGCCGGCTGCTGGAGCGAGGCGTGGAGTGGGCGATCGTCAAACTGGGCGGCGACGGCGTACTGCTGGTCAGCGCGAAGCGTGAGCATCTGATCGGACCTGCGCCTGTCGAGGTGCTGTGCGGCCTGGGCGCGGGCGATGCCTTCGGCGGCGCGCTCTGTCACGGGCTGCTGTCGGGCTGGGCCCCGGAACGCGCCGTGGCCTTTGCCAACGCGGCCGGGGGGATCGTCGCCGCTCGGCTGCTGTGCTCGCAGGCTATGCCCTATGAGGCCGAGGTCCTGGCCCTGCTCGACCCGCCGGAACAGCCTGAGCCGCTTCCCTCGCGAACTGCGTCTAGACCTCCTCGGGCTCCTGGTAGCAGCGGATGCTGACCCGGCTGCGCCGCTTCCATCTGCGCGACTTGTGCACCGCCTCCAGGGCGTCCCGCAAGCTCTGCGGGCGCCGTCGATCACCGCGCGGGCATCGGGAGTGAGGTCAGCGCGGAGGTCAACCTGACGGGGCACGACTGTCCCCTGGCAGGTTCGCCACAGCCCACGGTCGCCGGCACACACAGCAGGGCCACGACATCGGCCTCAAGCTCCGCCATCCCGCGGTGAGCGCAGAGCGTGTAGATGTCGCGTTCGTTTTGCTCGCTGACCTCGACTATCTGGAGCCTGGTTTCAGGAGCAGCTCGCCCGGGAACCGTGTGCGGGCGCTGGTCGAGACGGTCGACGGAGCTGAGCCTTCATCTGCTGAGAGATAAGCCGCGGCGGATCTCTCACTTGTGCGCGTGCGAGGGCAAGGCGCGGGGTTGACGCGCCGCCGGCGAACGGATACAAGTCGGTCACCAATATGGAACGCTCCAAAAACCTCCGGGTGGGTGGCCTGAGGCCGGGCGCGGCGACGTGACGCACAGCGTCCGCGCCGCCGTCATGCCGGAGCCGGGCCGGCTCGAGGTCCAGCAGTTCCTGCTGCCCGATCCCGAGCCCGGGGCGGTGGTCCTGGAGATGTCGATGTCGGGCATCTGTGGCACGGACAAGCACACGTTCCGGGGCGAGACAACGCAGTACGCCGGCACACCTCATGAGCGCCAGATCGAGTATCCGCTGATCTGTGGGCACGAGAACGTCGGCCGGGTGGCGGCGACCGGCGGCGAGGTGCTGGACAGCGAGGGCCGCGCGCTCCGTCCCGGCGACCGGGTCGTGCCCGCGGCCAACGTCAGCTGCGGCGAATGCTGGTACTGCCGCAGCGGCCAGCCCTACTACATGTGCGAGCGGCTCGAGGACTACGGCAACAGCCTCAACGCCACGCGCGCCCCCCACCTGTTCGGGGGCTGGAGTGAGTACATGTATCTCCTCCCCCGCACCCAGCTCTTCCGGGTTCCCGACGAGCTGCCCGACAACGTCGCCGTGCTCACGGAGCCGATGGCCGTCACCCACGGCTTTGAGCGGGCCCGCCGCCTCAACGACACCTTCGCCGAGACCGTGGTCGTCTACGGCATCGGCCCGCTGGGCATGTGTCACCTGATCAAGGCCCGGCTGATGGGCGCGGGGACGATCATCGCCATCGACAGATTCCCGTCGCGCCTGGGGCGGGCTCAGACGTTCGGGGCCAACCAGGTGCTCGACGCCTCAGAGCTCGACAGCTCAGAGCTCATCGCCCGGGTGCACCAGGCCGCCGGCGGCCGTGGCGCGGACATGGTGCTTGACTGCAGCGGCGTGCCCGAGACCTTTGTCAGCAGCCTGCGCATGGTTCGGGTGGGCGGAACCGTGGTCGAGGCCGGCGCGTTCGTCGACATGGGTCCGGTGGAGATCAACCCCAACGCCGACATCTGCACCAAGAACGTCAACGTCCTCGGCATCGGCGGCGAGACAGCGGAGTCCTACAAGCCGGCCATGGACCTGCTGGCCCGTAATCTGGACGCGCTGCCCCTCGAGGATTTTGTCTCACACCGTCTGCCGCTCGAGCGGGCCCAGGAGGGCCTCGAGCTGGCCCAGCGCGACGAGGCGATGAAGGTGGTTCTGTCGGCCCGGGCCTAGTCGTGGACCCTGCCGAGCGCGCTTCGTGACGGCTGTCCTCGGCGGCCTGGGCGCCGCCCTCCTGTGGTCCATCGGTACAACCTTCGCCTCGCGGGCCGCGCGCACAATGGGCTCGATGCTGACCCTGGCCTGGGTGATGCTGTTCGGGCTGCTGGCGCTGACCCTCGTCCTCCCCTTGTCGGGCGGCGCCCATATCACCGCCACCTCGGCCCTGTGGCTGTTTTTGGGTGGGGCCGGCAACGTCGGTGGACTGCTGCTCCTGTACCACTCGCTGCGCCTCGGGCAGATGGGCGTGGTCATGCCGATCGTGTCGGCGGAGGGCGGCATTGCGGCGTTGATCGCCATTCTGGCTGGGCAGGCCGTGGGCGGCGTGCGCGGGGCGGCGCTGGCCGTGACGGTGATCGGCATGATCATGACCGCCATCGCCCGGCGGCCGGCCGACCCCGATCCCGCGGCCGCCGCTCTGGCCCCCCGGGAACAGGCGTCCGAGGTGCCCGGCCACAGGGACCCGGTGCCCACCCCCCAGGGTCAACGAGACCGGCAGGCCGCGGTGTGGGCGGGCCTGGCCGCGCTGTCATTCGGGATCAGCCTATATGCAACCGGCCGGGCCGGCGACGTGCTGCCCACGGCCTGGGCGGTCATGCCGCCGCGGATCATCGGGGTATTGGCCGTCACCCTGCCCCTGCGGCTGCGCGGCGAGCTGCGGATTCCCAAGGGGACCGCCCACCTGCTGTTGATCGCCGGGCTATGCGAGGTGGCGGGCTTCTTCAGCTACGCGACCGGGGCCAGCCACGGCATTCCTGTGGCCGCAGTCCTGGCCACCCTGACCGGCGCGTTCGGAGCCGGCTTTGGCCGGCTGCTGTTCGGCGAGCGGCTTCAGTCCACTCAGATCGTGGGCATCGTGCTCATCTTCATCGGCGTGGCCACGATCAGCGCGATCGGCTGACGGGCCGGACCGCCGGGTCTTAACCCTTGATCGCGCCTCCCAGCGTAAAGCCGCCCGTGAACAGGCGCGACATGATCGCGTAGAGGATGAACACCGGCACCGAATAGAGCAGCGAGTACGCGGCGATGTCGCCGTAGCGGACGTTGGCTGCCCCGATGAAGCCGTAGATGGCGATCGGTCCCGGCGCCTGGTTGGGGTTGCTGATCAGGACCAGCGGAACGACGAAGGAGCCCCAGGCGTTGACGAAGGCGTAGATGGCCCCGGCGCCGATGCCGGGCAGGGCCAGCGGGCCGACGATGCGGGTGAGGATCTGCCACGTGCTGGCCCGCTCGATCCGGGCGGCCTCCTCCAGGTCGTAGGGGATGGCGTCCATGAAGTTCTTGATCAGCCAGATCTCGAACGGCATCGCCGTGACGCCGAGGAAGATGGCCGTCGGCAGGATGGAGAGCCAGTTCTGAAGCGCGAACAGCTCGTAAATGGGGACGATCAGAATCGACATCGGGACTCCGGACAGGAAGAGCACGATGAGCAGCGTCGGCCCCTTCCACGGGATGCGCCGGCGCGACAGGGCGTAGGCAGCGGGCGTGGAGGCGGCGGTGGACACGATCGTCGCCACCCCGGACAAGACGACGCTGTTCCACAGCGACTGAATCTGGCCCGAGCCAGTGGCGGCATGGAAGTTGGCCAGCGTGAAGTGCGGCCACTCGATGCTCCAGGAGGCGTTCTTGTCCAGGGAGGCGGCCGCCATCCACAACATCGGCAGTGCGAAGCCGACGCCGATCAGGACGAGCAGGCCGTTCCCCATTCGCCGGGCCTTGCGGGAGGGCGGCGGCACGCGCGGGGCCGAATCGGGCACCTGACCGGTCGAGGCCGTGGGCAGAAGGGCGGTCATACGCGCAGCCTCGAAGCGCGCACGTAGGCGAATCCCAGAATCATGCAGATGATCACCATCACATCGCCGATCAGCGCTCCGTAGGCCAGGTTGTTGAACGAGAAGGCCTGCTGGTAGGAGTAGACCGGCAGGATGTTGGTGGAGTTGCCCGGACCACCCTGAGTCATGATGTAGATGAGGGCGAAGTTGGCCAGCGTGAGGAGCGTCACCAGCAGGACGACGGTGACGATGGTCGGGCGCATGAGGGGCAGCACGATCATGCGAAAGCGCTGCCAGGCCGACGTGTTCTCCAGCGTGGCCGCCTCCATCACCTCGCCGGGGATGTTGCGTAGCGCGGCGGCAAACACGAGCATGGCGAAGCCGCACTGCGACCAGGTGTTGGCCAGCGTGACGATCAACATCGGGGAGCTGTGCAGAAAGTCGGACTTGCTACTGCCGGAGAGCGTGGCGAACGTCCCGCCGGCAGTCGTCGAGGCGTACCAGGTCATGCCCGCGGTGACCGCGGGCATCATCCAGGCGATGATGACCACGCCGCCGACCAGGATGCGGACCAGGCCGTAGGCGTTGCGCAAGAGCAGAGCCAGGCCCAGGCCCACGATCACCGTGCCGACGACGGATCCGGCCACGAAGATCGCCGTCAGTTCGACGGACAGCGGGAAGACCGTGTCGTGCCCCAGCTGACGGAGATTGTTGAGGCCGGTGAAGCTGTAGTTGACCGCGGTCGGCCCGACGAGTCTCAGGTTGGTGAAGCCGAGGAAGAAGGCGTAGCCAACCGGGATCAGGAACAGGACCACGAGGAGCACGAGGGCTGGGGCAAGGAGGGTGAGGCTCCCCCAGTGGAAGCGCTCGCGATCGAGACGCTCTCCACTGGGGACCTGCTCAGAGCCCGCCGACGGCGACGCCATCAGCGGGCCACCAGTGGTGTCGACGAGCGCCACTCGGCCTCAGCTCCTCGTGGTCATTGATTGATTCTCCCGATGGGCTAGTGGAGTTTCTCGGTACTCGAGCTCCCGAGCTGATTGGACACGTAGGAACTCAGCGTGTTGACCGCGGAGTCCACGCTCGTGCCGGAGTTCTGGACCAGCGAACCGGTCGCGTTGCCCATGCCCTGTACCCAGATCGAGTAGTTGCCCGACGACGGCGTCAGCGTCGAGTGGGCGAGGATGTTGGCGAACTCACTCTGATAGGGCGCGAAGCCGGTGAAGGCGGGCGCGTTCCAGTAGTCCTTGTTGGGGGTGACCCAGCCTGCCCAGTTGGCGGCGTCGATGCTGTTCTGCTGATCTTCCATGAGGCTGATCAATTTGAAGGCAGCGCTCGGATTGCCGCTGTGGGCGGAGATGGCGTAATCCCACCCGCCCAGAGTGGAGGCGACGCCGCCGCCGCTCTGCGTGGGCATGGGCGTGACCCCCATCGTCTGAGCCGCCTGCGCCCAATAGGGTGCGCCGATGAACTTGGTCCAGTTGCCGGTGTAGTAGTTGGAACCGACGGCCATGGCCAGCTTGCCCTGCGAGAACAGGGTCAGTGGCGTGGTCACCGCGTTGGGGCTGAACAGCGCGGACTCCGATGCCCCGAGACCGCCTGAGTAGACGCTCTTCATGAAGGCGAGCGAGTCGCGAATGCCCGGACTGTCGACGACCCATTTGTTGCCGTCCTGGATCTTCGGCGTCGGAGTCCCAACGATGAAGTTGTTGATGCCCTGGAGCAGTCCGTTGGCGCCTGACCCGGACCCGGCGTTCAGCCATATGGGGATGACACCGGGCAGCGCGCTCTTGATTTTCTTGGCTGCTGTCAGGATGTCGTTCCAGTTATGCGCGGTCCAGGGCACCGGCAGACCGGCCTTCTTGAACATCGTCTTGTTGTAATAAAGGGCGCTGTCGTTCTCGCCCTGATCGACGGCGTAGGTGATGCCGTTGAAGGTGCCCTCGCTCTGGACGACGGCGGGGAACTTGCTCCACCAGGACGTGGTGGGCAGGTACTTGGTCAGCGGCATCAGGTAGCCCGAGCTCTGCCACAGGCCGATCTGGCCAGTGGGGATCTCAGCTACGTCAGGCGCCGTCGAGGGCGAGCGGTAGAGCAGGCTGAGCTTGTTGACGATGTCGTTGTAGCTGCCGGGGATCGGCACCAGCTGAACCTTGATGCCGGGGTTCTGCTGCTCGAACTGCGACTTGACCTGGTTCCACCACTTGTTCGTCAGCGACGTGCTGTCGAACACATAGGTGGAGCCGTAGGCGACCTTGATCGTCTTGGCATTACCTGACCCACCTCCGGAACCGCCGGAGCTGGCACCGCCACAGGCGGCGAGACCGACCGTGGCCAGCAGCGTCAGTGCGGCGCACGCCATCCGGCGTGAACGTCTCACCCCAATCCTCATGCTTGCCCTCCTAGTGTTGTGCTTCATTGAGGAACCACCGCCCCGACCTCCGGAGCCTCTCCTACCTCCCGCAGAACCGCCTCACGATCAATCAGCCGTTCGCCGCTGTCCACGCCGAAGAAGTAGAGGTGGCCTGGATTGAACGCCAGCTCGACGCGGTCACCGGTCTTGGGGACCATGGAGCGCGGGAAGCGCGCGGACACCATCTGGTCGGCCACGCGTACTGAGGTGAAGATCTCGCTGCCGGAGTGCTCGACCACATCGACGACGCCCTGCAGACGTCCGGTGTGGGCGGAGCCGGCGACGTCGCCGGGGGGACGCAGGTCGACCGGGCGCAGCCCGACCTGAAGCTTGCCGTCGGCGCATTCGGCCCGCAGGGCCTTGGCCTGAAGGGGATGCAGGGCGACGGTCGAGCCGAGCAGGGCGACGCTCGCCTCCTGCCCCGCGCCGGTGAGCTCGCCCGGGACCATATTCATCTTCGGTGAGCCGATGAAGGTGGCCACGAAACTGTTGGCGGGGTTCTCGTACAGGCCGGAGGGGGTCGCACACTGGAGCAGATGACCGTCCTTGAGCACAGCCACGCGATCGCCCATGGTCAGGGCTTCGATCTGGTCGTGAGTGACGTAGACGGAGGTGGTGTGGGTGAGCCGCTTATGCAGGCGGATCAGCTCGGCGCGCATCTGCACTCGGAGGGCGGCATCGAGGTTGGATAGGGGCTCATCGAGCAGGAATAGCTCGGACTCGCGCAACAGTGCCCGCCCCAGCGCGACCCGCTGGCGCTGCCCGCCGGAGAGTTCCGTGGGACGGCGCTTGAGCAGCGACCCGATGCCAAGGATCTCGGCCACGTCGTCTATCCGCTTACGCAGATCTCTCTTGGTTTCTCCGCGTACGGTGGGGCCGAAGGCCAGGTTCCTGTAGACGCTCATGTTTGGGTACAGGGCGTAGCTCTGAAAGACCATGGCCACGTCTCGGTCCCCCGCGGCGAGCGTGGTCACGTCCCGGTCGCCGAACCAGATGCGCCCGTAGCTAGGACGTTCGAGGCCGGCCAGCATCCGCAGCGAGGTCGTCTTGCCACATCCTGATGGGCCGACGAGGACCAGGAACTCCCCCTCCTGGATGTCCAGGTTGAGGTTGGCCACGGCCGGGGTCTCGTCCCCGAACAGCTTCCACACTTCCTCGAAGCGAACGCCGGGCGTCTCCGTACTCACGCCGCCACCTCCACGCTGCTGGAGAGCAGGCGAGCGGCCGCTGGGACCCCGATCTCCGGGGCCACGTCGGGATCCTCGTGCTCGATGGCGATCGCCCTGACGGCCGTGCTCTCGGTCAGAGCTGCGAAGCGTGCCCACCAGTCGGCGTCGTGGCCGTCGCCGACGCTGGCGAATTTCCACGGAACCTTGGCGGTGGGACCGGGCCAGCGGTGGTCGAGCAGCCCCTGCAGACCGAGCACCTCCGGATTGAAGACGACGTCCTTGGCGTGAACGTGAGCGACCCGGTCGCCGAGCGTGCGCATGATCGCCTCAGTATCCATCCGCTGCCAGAAGAAATGGCTGGGATCGACGTTGGCGGCCAGGTTGTCACCCAGGGCAGCCAGCCGGTTGAACGTCTCGACGTTGTAGACGGCCGTGCCCGGATGGAGCTCCACGCAGACCCGCAACTCCGGATCGGCGATGCGGGCGAACTCGCTGATCGAGCTCCAGTAGGGGGCGACACGGCGCTCCCACTGCTCCTCGTAGACGCCCTCCAGGTACGGGAGCCATCCGCCGGCGGCGAAGTGCGGGACGCGATCGTGGCGGTGAGCGGCCGGGCACCCGGCCAGCGCGATGACGCGATCGACACCGATGGGGGCGGCCAGGCGGATCGTCTCCCGGAGATCGCGGTCGTGACGGGCGGCAATCCGCGGGTCGGAGTGCAGCGGGTTCCCCCACGCGTTCAGCGCGGCGATCTGAAACCCACCCCTGTCGAGCTCCTGGGCCAAGTCCCGGCGCGCGTCCTGGCTGCGCAGCAGCAGGGCGCGATCGCAGTGCGGGTGCGGGGCGTAACCGCCGCTGCCCAGCTCCACGGCGCTCACCTCTGGCGCCGCCTCCGTGAGCCAGGCCAGCAGCTCGGGCAGCGTGCGATCCAGGAACGCCTCGGCCACCACCGCTATGCGCCGGTGCGGCCGGTCCTCGGATTCCCTCAAACCCCAAGCCCTCCTCAGACTCTCGAGGCTCCTCGTTTGGAGCGTTCCAGGTGCGAGGTGTTTTCTACCGCCTCACCCGGATGGCGTCAAGCGACCATCGCCTTAATCGGAGCGAGACCGAGCGTCATTGCCACTCGCGCGCGGACGCGCGGAGCGGGAACTCCTCGCGCGGCCGGCCGGAGCGTCAGTGGACTCGCGGACCTGGAGGCGCACCGGCACCCGCACGTGGCGTGGATCAACGAGCGGATTCTTGATGCGCTCCAACAGGAGACTGACCGCCTGCTCCGCCTGGAAGCCGAGCGGCTGGGCCACCGTGGTCAGAGAAATACGATGCAGGCCGGCCAAGGCGATGCCATCAAAGCCGATCACGGACATCGACTCCGGCACATTGAGCCCGCACCGTTCGCAGGCCTCAATCACGGCGATGGCCCCGATGTCGTTGGAGACGAACAGCGCCGTCGGAGCTCGGGGCCCGGTGACCGCGGCTTCGAAAGCCAGTGTCTTGCGGGCCACCGTGACCGTGTCAGCACCTGGCTCCCAGACCAGCGCAGGTAGCGGCTGCAGGCCAGCAGCGCGCAGGGCCGTTCGATAGCCCTCGTAGCGGGCATGGTCGCCGCTGCGCTCGACCAGCGGGGTGCGCACGTAACCAATTCGTCGGTGGCGCAGCTCGAGCAGATGGTTGGTGGCCAGACGCCCGCCGGCGCGATCCTGGGGCCCGACGGAGTCCCCCCACGACTCACTCAGACCCAAGAACACGATCGGCACGCCAGCCTCCTGGAGCAGGTCATTGACCTGCGAGCGCCGGGGAACGAAGGCCAAGAAGACGATCCCGGCCACGCGGTGTCCGAGCAGGGACTCCACCCCAGTCGAGGCCATGCCGTCGGCGCCTTCGATATTGCAGAACATGGTTGTGTAGCCGAAGCCAAAGGCGGTCCGTTCGACTACCTGGGCCATCTGGGCGTAGTAGGGGTTGCTGAGATCACCCAGCAAAACGCCCAGGATCGTCGTGCGCTGCTGCACGAATTGCCGAGCGATCGTGTTCGGCTTGTAGTTGAGGCGCTCGATGGCCAGCAGGACGCGCTCCCGTGTGCCCGACGAGACCTCCTCCAGCCCGCGCACGACGTTCGACACGGTGGACTTGGACACCCCGGCCTCGGCGGCGACGTCGAAGATGGTGGGCGGCTTGCGAGGTCGCCGGGCGGACGCTGCGCGGGCTCCGGAGGGCGGAGGTGTCATGGGCGGGCAGATCATATCCCTGCGTCCGAGCCGCCTTTCAGCGGCCCTCAAGCCAGGGCAAGAGCCGCCAAGCACAGGCTGCCTTGACACCTCTCTCGGCTTCTGGATATGGTGATGTGGAACGTTCCAGGGGGAGATGACTTGAGCAAGCCGGTGCGCGTCGGAGTCGTGGGGTGCGGACTTATCGCCCAGGTGATGCATCTCCCCTACCTGGCCGAGCTACCCGAGCGGTTCGAGTTGGGCGCGGTCTGTGACCTGTCCGAGGACCTGGGCCGGCGCTGCGCTGAGCGCTACGGGGCGTCGCGGCATTTCGTGCGTTGGCAGGAAATGGTGGCCGCCGGCGACCTCGACGCCGTCATGGTCCTCACCTCCGGCAACCACGCACCGGTGGCCGTGGCCGCCGCCGAGGCCGGCCTACACGTGTTCGTTGAGAAACCGATGGCACTGTCCAGCCGCGACTGTGCGCGGATGATCGGAGCGGCCCAGCGGGCTGAGGTCACGCTCATGGTCGGGACCATGAAGCGCTACGACCCCGCCTACGAGCGGCTTGCCGAGCTGATGCCCGGTATCCGCCCCGACGTGCGGCTGGCCCGGGTGACCACGTTGGAGTCTCCGTTCGGCCCCTACGTCGCACACTACCCGCTGATCAGCGGCACACCGGCCCCTCAGGAGGTCATCGAGGAGCTCAACCGGGCCGACGAGCAGGCCGTCGATCGCGCCATCGGCGACGCCGACACGCAAACGCGCTGGTGCTACCGCTGGATCCTGCTCGACAACCTCGTACATGAGATCAATGCCCTGCGTGGCGTCCTGGGAGAGCCGACCGAGGTCCGCTCCGCCGACCTCGACGGGCCCTGTGTGAGCATCAATTTCCGCTTCGGCGACACGGAGTGCCACCTGTCCTGGGTCGACCTGCCGGGCATCGCCCGCTACAAGCAGGAGTTCGCCTTCTACGCCCCCCAGGAGCGGCTGACGCTCGCGCTGCCGTCTCCGTTCCTGCGCAGCGCGCCCAGCCGGCTGATCGTCGAAGGGGGCGAGACGGGCACCGCGCACAGCTGGGAGCGCGAGGAGATCGTCGCCTACGACGAAGCGTTCAAGCGCGAACTCGTGCACTTTGCTGACTGCGTGGCCAGCGGCGCAGCTCCCCGTACTTCCGGGGCCGACGGGCTGGCCGATCTTCGGCTATGCGAAGCCATTGCCCGCGCCCACCAGGGCCTCGACCCGGAACTCGAGTCGGCGGCCACGCCGGCCCCGATCCGGCCATGAATCGCGACTAACAGGGAAGGTCGGACAGCAGTGGAACAAGCATCGATGGATACGACCCAGGGCACGGCGCGCGCCGCCGACGGTGACCGCGTGCTCGCCCATGTCGCGGTGGCCAACGCCCCGGTCAGTTACGGCGCTTTCGAGATCACCGTCGGGGTAGACCCGAACGTGCCGGAGCCGCTGACCCTGCTGGACTGGGTGCATGAGGCCGGCTATGTCGGAGTGGATCTGGGGCCGGTGGGCTACCTGGGGGACACCGCGACGCTGGCCGAGCGGCTCACCGCTCGCAGTCTCAGCCTGGCCGGCGGCTACCTGGAGCTGCCCTTCAGCGAGCCCGGCAAGCTCCCTAAGGCGATGACGGAGCTGGAGGCTCTGCTCGACATCTTCGACAGCGTATGTGACCTGCCCGGACAGCCCAAGCCCACCCTGGCCGATGCCGGCTCTCCGGCTCGTTCCCGCTATCCTGGCCGGGCCGCACTTGACCCGAGCGTCAGTCTCGACGATGCCGGCTGGCAGCGCTTCGCCGACGGATTGGCCCGCGTCGTGGAGCGTTGTCGCGAGCGTGGCTATGACCCCACGTTCCACCACCACACCGCCACCTACATCGAGGCCCAGTGGGAGATCGAGCGCCTGCTCGAGTGCAGCGACGTCGGTATCTGCCTCGATACCGGTCACCTGCTGCTGGGACGCGGCGAGCCCCTCGCGGCCATCCGCGACTGGACCGAGCGGATCAATCAGGTCCATCTCAAGGATGCGCGCCTGTCCCGGCTCGAGGAGATCGTGGCCGAGGCGGCGCCGGTGGAGGAGATCTGGCGCCGTCAGGCCTTCTGCGCCCTGGGCGATGGCGACATAGACATCGTTGGTGTGCTCGATGGCCTGGCCGAGATCGGCTACACGGGCTGGCTGGTCGTCGAGCAGGACGTGCTGCCCGATCCGGTCCACCCGCAGCAGCCGGCCGAAGACCAGCGCCGTAACCGAGAGTTCCTCAGCGCTCATGGCCTCTGAGCCTGTCCGCATGGCGCTGGTCGGCGCCGGGCGCATGGGCAGCATCCACCTGGAGGCGCTCCGGGCTTCTCGAGAGATCGAACTGGTGGGAGTCGTCGAGCCGTTCCACGCCACCCGGTCCCGGGTGGCCATGTCCGGGGTGCTCACCTACGCCGGTGTGGATGAACTGCTGGCTCAGGACCCGCCGCCCGAGGCGGTGCTGATCGCCGCTACGTCCACTGAGCACCCCTCGCTGGTGGCCCGCTTCGCCGCCGCGGGCATCCACATGCTGTGTGAGAAGCCGGTCGGCGTGAAGCCCGATCAGGCCCGGGCCGCGGCTCGCAGCGCGCAAGAGGCGGGAGTCCTGCTGCAGGTCGGATACTGGCGGCGCTTCGTGCCCGAGCTGCGCGAACTGCGCGAGAGGATTTCCAGCGGAGGGTTGGGGAAGATCAGCCAACTGTCCTGCCTTCAGTGGGATCACGAGCTGCCGTCTGAGCAGTTCCGATCCCAGAGCGGCGGGATAACCGTGGACATGGGGGTCCACGAGTTCGACCAGACCCGCTGGCTGCTGGGTCAGGAGTTCGAGTGGGTGGTTGCCACGGCGGCCGGGCCGAGCAGTGAGCCGCGACACGGCGCCGATCCGGACTGCGCCGTGCTCCTCGCAGACCTGTCGGACGGAACCGCGGCGACAATCTCATTGGGCCGGCGCTTCCCCCACGAGGACTCGTGCTGGCTGGAGGTGTGGGGCACTGAGGGCTATGCTCGGGTGCCCTTCATGTGGGACGCGGCCGGCGACGAGGTCTTTCGCAGCGCCATGCAGCGCCAGGCCGAGGCCTTTGCCCGGGCGGTGAGGGGCGCCGAGTGCGAAGGTGCCCAGGGCCCCGATGCCGTGGCCGCACTGACCGTCGCCGCGCTGGCGGCCCGCTCGCTGGCCGCCGCTGGACAGCGGGTGCCGGAGGCGTTGTGACCCCGCTCGGCGGTCCCCTGCCCGAGGTCGGCATCGGCATCATCGGTTACGGGATGATGGGCAAGGCGCACACCTACGGCTACACACTGGCGCCGCACGTCCGCAGCCTCCCCTGCCGGCCACGCCCGTTGATGATGAGCGGACGCAACCAGTCGGCGGTTACGGAAGCGGCTGGCCTTTACGGAGTCGAGCGCGCCGTCACGGACTGGCGGGCGATCATTGAGTCCCCGGAGGTTGAAATCGTTGACATCTGCACGCCGCCAGGCACGCACGCCGAGATCGTGGAGGCCGCCGCCCGGGTTGGGAAGGCGATCGTGTGTGAAAAGCCGCTGGCCGCGGATTACGCCGGAGCCCTGCGCGCGGCCACGGCGGTGCGCGAGGCCGGCGCGATGAATGCGATCAGCTTCAACTACCGGCGGCTGCCGGCGCTGGCGTTGATGAAGCAGATGGTCGACGAGGGTCGCGTGGGCCAGGTCCGGCTGTGGCGCGGGACCTGGCTCACGGACGAGTTTCTGGATCCTCAGATCCCCTACGACTGGCGCTTCCGCCGCGCCGAGGGCGCGAGCACGATCGCCGACCTCGGCGCCCACATGATCGACCTGGCCGGCTGGATGGTCGGGGCCGTGGCCGAGGTCAGTGCCCAGTCGGCGACGTTCACGGGTGAGCGATCGGCGCCAGGCGGCTCGGGTGAGATGGTGTGCGTCGACAACGACGAGGCCTCCTCGGCCCTGCTGCGCTTTGACAATGGGGCGCTCGGTGTGTTCGAGACAGCCAAGATCGCGCCCCGGCGACCGTGCGACTTCGTGATCGAGATCAGCGGCACGCGAGGAACGCTGCGCTTTGACTACTCGCGGCTGAACGAGCTCTGGTACGGCGATGCCAATGAGCCGGCCCAGCTCTACGGGATGCGCCGGATCCGCGCCGAGAACGCCGTCCATCCCGGTACCCAGGGCTGGTGGCCGATAGGTCAGGGCATCGGCTACGGCGCCAGCTTCGTCAACCAGGCGGCTGATCTGCTCGCCCGGTGGCCGAGCGGAGAGTGGACGCCGGATCTGGCCACCGGGCTGGAGGTCCAGGCGGTCAGCAGCGCCATCGAGCAGGCCGCGGCACAGCGGCGCTGGGTGAGCCTGGCCGAGGTGAAGGGCCATGACCACTGAGCTCACGGTCGCCCAGGCCCTGGTGCGCTTTCTGGCCGCCCAGTGGATCGAGCGCGACCGACACCGGTCCCGCTTCTTCGCCGGCGCCTTTGGCATCTTCGGTCACGGCAACGTGGCGGGCCTGGGCCAGGCGCTGCAGCAGTACCCAGAGCTGCTGCCCTTCCACGCGGCCCGCAACGAGCAGGCCATGGTCCACATTGCCTCCGGCTACGCCCGCCAGCGTGACCGGCTGGGGACCTTCGCCTGTACCTCGTCGGTCGGACCGGGGGCCAGCAACATGGTCACGGGGGCGGCGCTGGCCACGATCAACCGGCTTCCCGTGCTGCTGCTGCCCGGCGACACGTTCGCCACCCGGACTCCCCATCCGGTGCTCCAGCAGCTGGAGACGCCTCACGACGCCACCGTGTCGGTCAACGACTGCTTCCGTCCCGTGTCCCGCTTCTATGAGCGAGTCGAGCGGCCCGAGCAGCTGATTCCGGCTGCCCTTGAGGCGATGCGCGTGCTCACCGATCCGGCCGAGACAGGTGCGGTGACCCTGGCCCTACCGGAGGATGTGCAGACCGAGGCATTCGGCTGGCCGGAGGCGTTCCTGGAGCAGCGCGTCTGGACCGCATATCGCCAGCCGCCGGCCGCCGAGGGCCTGCACCGGGCCGTCGAGCTGGTCCGGGGAGCGCACCGGCCCCTGATCGTGGCCGGGGGCGGGGTCATCTACGGCGCGGCCACTCAAGCGCTGGCGAAATTCGCCGAGGTCACCGGAATCCCCGTGGCCGAGACCCAGGCCGGCCGGGGGGCCCTGGTCTCCGAGCACGATCTGAGCTTGGGCGCGGTGGGCACCACGGGCACGGCGGCAGCCAACGCGCTGGCCCGGCGAGCCGACCTCGTGATCGGCTTGGGCACGCGCTGGAGCGACTTCACGACCGCCTCCAAGTCGGCCTTTCAGGATCCCGATGTCCGCTTCGTGAACGTCAACGTCGCCGCCGTCGACGCGGCCAAGCACAGTGGACTGCCGCTCGTGGCCGATGTCCGGGTGACCCTGGAGCAGCTGGGCCAGGCGCTGGACGGCCACCAGGTCGCGGCCGACTGGCGGGAGGCTGTGGTCACGGAGCGCAGCCGCTGGAGCCAGGAGGTGGCGCGGCTGGTCACGGCCCAGCCCGACGCGGGCGGCCCGCCTTCGCAGGCGGCGATCATCGGCGCGATCAACGACGCCGCGGGCGAGACCGGGGTGATCGTGTGCGCGGCCGGATCGGCCCCCGGCGACCTGCACAAGCTCTGGCAGGCCCGCGACCCAGCAGGCAAGGGCTATCACGTGGAGTACGGCTACTCGTGCATGGGCTACGAGATTCCGGGAGCGATCGGCGTCAAGCTGGCCGCCCCCGACCGCGACGTCGTGGCACTGGTCGGCGACGGCTCTTTCCTGATGCTGCCGGGCGAGCTGGTCACGGCGGTGGCCGAGCGGATTCCGATCACTATCGTGCTGGTCGACAACCATGGCTACGCGTCGATCGGCGCGCTGTCGCGCTCCGTCGGCGGCTCGGGCTTCGGCACCCACTACCGGTTTGCCGGGAACGATGGCGCGGTACCGGTGGATCCCCCGGCCTCTGACGTCCTCCCGCTGGATCTCGCCGCCACCGCCGCCAGCCTGGGCGCGAGCGTGAGCAGGGTAGAGACGGTGACCGAATTGCGCGACGCGCTGGCGCGCGCGCGTGCAGCCGAAGGGCCCGTGGTGCTCTACATCGAGGCTGACCGCTACGAAGGCGTGCCCAGCTACGACGGCTGGTGGGATGTCCCGGTGGCGGAGGTATCCGAGGCCGCGGACGTGCGCAGGGCACGCGCGGAATACGAGCGCAACCGGCAGGCCCAGCGAAACTACCTGGAGCACCCATGAGCGGAGTCCTCCTGCACGCCGGACCGGCAGACGAGGACGGGATGATCCTCGACGTCACGCCGCGCATGGCAGGATGGCAGTACGTCGGCTTCGAGGTGCTGAGCCTGGAGCGCGACCGCGTGGCCCACCGCGACACCGGCGAGCGGGAAGTGTGCGTGGTGGTGATCGCAGGTCTGATCGACATGGTCTCTGAGCACGGCGAATGGGGCGACGTCGGTGGACGCCCTGACCCATGGACGGGACGCCCCGACGCCGCCTACCTTCCGCCCCGGACGAGCTTCTCGATCCTGGGCCGGGCCAGTCACACCGAGGTGGCCCTGTGCTGGGCTCCGGCGCCAGGTGGCGGCGCCCGTGCCCGGGTGCTCCCCGGAGCCGAGATCGGCGTCGAGACGCGCGGATACGGCCCGCAGGAGCGCACCATCCACCCGATCCTGATGGCCGACCTGGAGGCCGACTCGCTGCTGGTGTGCGAGGTGCTCACCCCCGGCGGCCACTGGTCCAGCTATCCGCCCCACAAGCACGACCGTGACAACCCGCCGGCCGAGACGTTGCTGGAGGAGACGTACTATCACCGCATCTCGCCCGCGCGAGGTTTCGGCGTGCAACGCGTCTACAGCGACGACCGTTCGCTCGATGAGACGGTCAGCTTCGGTGACCGCGACTGCGTGCTGGTGCCGCGCGGCTATCACACCGTCTCCGCGCCTCCGGGGTACGACCTGTACTACCTGAACGTGATGGCCGGGCCGCGGCGGCAGTGGGCGGTCGTCAACGATCCCGATCACGAGTGGCGGATCGCGCCCTCGCCCGCAACCTGAGGAGGAGCCCATGTCC
>JBAPXO010000281.1:0-2840 GCA_049284255.1 Solirubrobacteraceae bacterium
GATGGATGACGAACTTCATTAGTTCTGATAGCAGGAGGCTGCGATGCTCGCTGCGAAACCGACAGATACCGCAAAGAACTCGAAAGACGAGGAGTGGGCTGATGGCAACACACGCGATCATCTCCTACGACGACACCCAGAATGACCGTGACGCGCTGATGCTGGGGCGCGTCCTCCACGACGCTGGGGCACGGCTGACCCTCGCCTACGTGCGTCACGCCGCCCAGCGCCGTCCCGATTCGGAGCAGCTCGCCGAGCACGAGGCCCAGGCACTGCTCGAGCGCGGCGCCACGTGGCTCGAGGACCCCGATGCCGAGCGCCGCGTGATCATCAGCGGCTCCACCGGCGAGGGCCTGGGCTGGCTCGCCACCCAGTCCGAGGCCGACGTGGTCGTCTTCGGCTCCGACTACCGGACCCCGAACGGCCACGTCGCGATCGGCCGCTCGGCGCACACCCTGCTCGAGGGTGGGCCGATCGCGCTCGCGATCGCCCCCGCCAATTACGCGATCGCGGGCGGCTCGGAGATCGCCACGATCGGCGTCCTCCGGGGCTGCGCCGACGAGGCGGCGATCGAGACGGCCTTCTCACTGGCCGAGCGTCTCGGTGCCCAGGTGGTGGACCGCGACCGCGGCGTCGATCTGCTGATTGTCGGTTCGCGCCGCGAGGCTCCCGAGCACCGCGTGATGGTCAGCTCGGCCGCGCAGCACGCAATCGAGGAGGCGACCTCGCCGGTGCTCATCGTCGCCCGCGGGGTCCCGCTGAGCTTCGAGACGCTGGTCACCGTCTGACCCAATCCCGAGCGCGTCCTTGACGCGCTTTCCCAGCGCTTAACTGCGGCCGCCACGAGGCGTCTATCGTGGCGGCCGCTTTGCGTACGCTCGTCATCTCCGATCTGCACCTCGGCAACCGAGCCGGGAACGATGTCCTGCGGCTCCCGGCCCCGCGCGCCCGGCTGCTCGAGGCGCTCGCCGGGATCGACCGCCTCGTCCTGCTCGGCGACACCCTGGATCTGATGGCGCGACACCCCCGGCGTTCGATGGCCGCCGCCGAGCCCGTGCTGCGGGCGATCGGACGCGAACTCGGCCCCGATCGCGAGCTCGTCTTGGTTCCCGGTAACCACGACGCACCGTTGATCCGCTCCTGGGTCAATGCGCAAGGCGCCGGGCTGCGCCGAGAGTCAGATGTCCCCCCGCAGGCCTCGCCCGCTCTGGCGCGGCTGCTTTCCTGGCTGGACCCCGCGCGCACGCGGGTCAGCTATCCCGGAGTGTGGTTGGAGGATCGGATGTGGGCGACCCACGGCCACTACCTCGATCGGCACCTGCTGCCGGTGTCGGCCTTCGGGCTGCCTCGCCGGCCGCTCGGTGGCTCGGCGTCGGCTCCCACCGAGTATGAGCGGGCGCTGCGCTCCGGGCACCGCTCGCGAGACTCGCTGGCCTCCCGCTTGGCGACGCGGCCGGTCGGAACCCTGCTCGAGTCCACGGCCGGGGTCATCCGCACAGGGACGATGCGCAGAGTGCCTCAGCTACTCAAGACCGCGCGGCTGACGCCGGTGACCGCCGGCCTGATCGACCTTCAGATGCGCCATGCCAGTCTTCCCGCCCTCGGCACCGTCGCAACCCGACTCGGCGTCGACGCCGACTGGGTCATCTTCGGCCACGTTCACCGTCGCGGACCGCTGGCGGGCGAGGACTGGACCGACGGCTCGGGCGTCAGGTTGCTCAACACGGGCTCGTGGCTGTTTGAGCCGGTGTTGGTCGACCGGGCCTCCCCACCTCATCCGTACTGGCCCGGGGGCGCGGTCCTCGTCGAGCCCGGCCGCGCGCCGCGTTCGCTCGGGCTGCTCGACGAGCTCGACACGAGCCTGCTCCGGCCTCCCGGACGACGGCGCCGGCACTGAACCGCCCTCGCTACCCGAGCAGCAGATGGCTGTCGCCGAACTCGTGCCATAGATAACCGGCCGCGAGCGCGCACCGGTAGCTGCGCCCCAACAGCTCGCTGCCGCCGATCGCTGCCAGCATCTGCAGGTGCGAGGCCTGGGGCTCATGCCAGCCGGTGATCAGGCCGTCCACCGCCCGCACCCCGCGGTCAGGGTCGATCACCAGACCCGTCCAGCCCTCGCGCGCCTTGACCGACGCATCCTCGGCGGCCACGGTCTCGAGCGCGCGGACCACGGTCGTTCCCACCGCGATCACCCGCCCTCCCGCGGCGTGGGTGGCGTTGACCAGGCCGGCGGTCGCTGGCGGAACCGAGTATTGCTCGGGAAAGGGCGGCTCGTGGCGCTCAGGCGAGGAGACGCCGGTGTGAAGGGTGAGCGACGCGATCCGGATGCCGCGCGCCCACAGCGCCCCGAGCAGGCGCGAGGTGAATGGCCTCCCGGCGCTCGGCATCTCGGCACTTCCCGGGACGCGGGCGTAGACGTTCTGATAGGCCGCGAGCGGCCACTCCCGTTCGACATAGCCGTAGCGGATCGGTTGCCCGTACTGGCGCATGAGCTCGGACACCGAGCCCGTGCCGTCCCAGCGCGCCAGCAGCAGCCGCGAACCCGAGGCGTACGGGGCGACCAGCTCCAGCCCCTCGCCGCCCAGGATGATCGTCTCTCCGGCGCGCCCCCGAGCGGGCCGCGAGCCATCCGGGCTGCGGAGCTCGACCACCCGCCAGCGCGCGTCGAGCTCGGGCGCGCGGGTGGCGAAGTTGACCCGCACGGCCGACCCATCGCTTCGGCTCCCGGGCACCGAGGCGGCGAGCGTGGCCGAGTCGTTGACCACGACCAGGTCGCCGGCCGTCAGGACGTCGGGCAGCTCGTGGAAGCGGGCGTGGAACATCTGCTCCTGGGAGGCGAC
>JBAPXO010000282.1:0-5780 GCA_049284255.1 Solirubrobacteraceae bacterium
CCCTTGTCATCGGCGTCGTCCAGGCGATCATCTACCTGCTCATCGGGCTCGCCACCGGGGTCACGCTCGTCAGCGGGGTGGGCGGGGCGCTCGTACTCCTGGCCCTCTCGATCCTGATCTCGTTCGCCTTCGCCAGCCTCGGGGAGTTTCTGGCCCTGAGGTTCGGAACCGGCGAGGCCGTCCAGGGGATCTTCCCGCTCCTGTTCGTGACGCTCTTTCTCAGCTCCTCGAGCCTTCCCCGCAACCTGATCAAGGCGCAGTGGTTTCGCGACGTCGCGACCTACAACCCGGTTTCGTATCTCCTCGAAGGTCTTCGAAGCCTCGTGATCACCGGCTGGGATGCCCGGGCACTGGCCCTCGGATTCGGGTTCTCGATCGCGCTCTTGGTGATCGCGCTCGGCCTCTCGCAATCGGCGATGAAGACCAGGCTGGCCCGCAAATGAGGCGCTTCTTCCACGTCGCCCAGGGGGTTGCCTGGCGATCGATCCACAACACCCTCGTCAACCCGGCGATCCTCGTGCCCTCGATCATCTTCCCGCTGTTCTTCCTGATCGCCTTCGCCGGTGGGCTGTCGCGCATCAGCGACGTGCCTAATTTCCATTACCAGCCCGGCTACACGGCCTTTCAGTTCGTGTTCGTGTTCCTGCAGTCGGCAGCCTTCGGCGGCGTCTTCACCGGCTTCGCGGTCGCCCGTGACTTCGATTCGGGATTTGCTCGCCGGCTGCTCTTGAGCGCCCCGCGGCGCAGCGGGATCATCGCCGGCTACACCCTCGGGGCCTTGGGGCGCTGGATCCTGACGGCGACCGTCGTGACCATTGCCGCGCTGATCGCCGGCATGAACGTCGAGGGCAGCGGTGTCCAGCTCGGCGGTCTGATCGGCCTTGGCGTGGCCGTGAACCTCACCGCAGCACTCTGGGCCTGCGGCCTGGCGATGTTCCTGCGCACCGAACAGGCCGGTGCCCTGATCCAGATGCCGGTCTTCGTGCTCCTCTTCCTCGCCCCCGTCTACGTCCCCCTGACGCTGCTCACGGGCTGGATTCACGACGTCGCCAGCCTCAACCCGGTGACCCCGGTGCTCGAGGCCGGCCGAGGGCTCCTCGCCGGATCGCCGGTCAAGGTGACGGTGGCGTTCCTCGCCCTGGCGGGCGCAGCCCTGGTCCTGGCTGCCTTCGCGCGGCGGGGCTTGGCTTCGGCCGAGCGCGCCGGCTAGCCGACCGCGGCCTCCTCCTGCAACTCCTGGTCGATCTCCTCGAGGCTCCGACCCTTGGTCTCTGGCAGGAAACGCCGTAGATAGAAGAAGCCGCCCAGGGCGAAGGCACCGTAGAGCCAGAACATGCCGGTGGTGGTGATCGTGCTGATGAGCGTCAACACGGTCAGCGAGATCACGAAGTCAAGGCTCCAATGGGTCAGCACGCCCACGCTCGAGCCCTTGCCGCGGACTTCGTTGGGATAGACCTCGGAGGTGAACAGCCAGATCGCGATCCCCAGGCTGGCCGCGAAGGCCGAGATGTAGACGCACAGGCCGATGACGATCAGCACCCCCACGGTGCCGTGCTGGGACGGGAGCAGGTAGAGCGCACCGAGCACGGCCAGTGCGACTGTCAGCACGCCGACCCCGATCAGCACCAGGGGGCGGCGCCCGACCCGGTCGATCACGAGCAGCGCGGTCAGCGTCAGCAGCACGTTCATCGTCCCCACCCCGACCGAGCCCAGGATCGACGCGCTGGCGCCGAAACCGGTCTGGTGCAGGATCGTCGGCGTGTAGTAGATGACGGCGTTGACGCCCACCAGCTGATTGATCGCGGGCACGCCCACGCCGACGCGCAGGGCCGGTCTCAGATTTGGTTTCAGCAGGTCGCGAAACGAGCTGCCGGACTCGGCCTCGATCGTCTCCTTGATCTCGGCGGCCTCGTCGTCGATCTCCTCGGCGGGCCGGGTTTGCTTCAGCACGTCGTGGGCGTCGTCATCGCGGCCGGCGGCGAACAGCCAGCGCGGACTTTCGGGCAGCGTCAGCAGCCCGACGAACATGAGCAACGCGGGTACGGCGGCCAGCCCCAGCATCCATCTCCAGTCGTGCGAGCTTGAGAAGGCGTAGCCGACGCCGTAGGCGCAGAGAATGCCGACGGTGATCAAGAACTGGTTCATCGAGACCAGGCGCCCGCGCTTCTCCTTGGGGCTCATCTCGGCCAGGTACGTCGGCACCGCCATCGACGACGTCCCGAGGGCGAGGCCGATCACGAAGCGCGAGATGACCAGAGCGACGGCGCTTGGCGACACCGCTGAAGCCAGCGCGCCGAGCGCGAATACGGCGGCCGCGGCGAGCAGCGTGCGCTTGCGCCCCAGCCGATCGCTGACCGCGCCCCCGATCAGGGCGCCGCAGACGGCGCCGAGCAGCAGCGAGGCGACCACCGCCTGCTGGCCGAAGGAGCCGAGGTGAAACTGAGCGGTGATGTAGAGCAGCGCGCCCGAGATGACGCCGGTGTCGTAGCCGAAGAGAAATCCACCGAGGGCTGCGATGACCGTGATGCGCCCAACCGTGCGGGCGATCTGGCTGCTGCCAGGACTGTCCTGCTCAGATGACGCCGATCCTGCCGGACGGCGCACCGATGATGAAGACATTTATTCCTCCCTTCACGGCCTTGTTGCCCGTTCTGCGCCTCCGTCAATCCATCGTCATGATGGGCTCGTGACCGAGCTGTACGGCGGTGTCGAAACTGGAGGAACGTGGTGCGTGTGCGCCCTGGGCGCGGGGCCCGGAGAGCTCGTCGACCGCGAGCAGTTTCCGACCACCTCGCCGTCGGAGACCTTGGAGCAGATCATCGAGTTCTTCGCCAGTCGCCCCCGGGCGAAGGCGATCGGCGTCGGGGCCTTCGGCCCGGTGGTCGTCGCTCGCGACTCGCCGGACTGGGGACAGGTGACCACCACCCCCAAGCCGAACTGGCAGCACACGCCGGTGGCGACCGTGATCGAAGACCGTCTCGGGGTTCCGGTGAGCTTTGACACCGACGTCGGAGCGGCGGCGCTGGGCGAGCAGCGGTGGGGCGCCGGGCGCGGGCTGGCGAGCGTCTGTTATCTGACGATCGGAACTGGGCTAGGCGCGGGCCTGGTGATCGATGGGCATCCGTGGCACGGATTGGTGCACCCGGAAGTCGGACACCTTCGCATCCCCCATGACCGAGACCGCGATCCGTTCGCGGGCAGCTGCCCGGTTCACGGTGACTGCTGGGAGGGGCTGGCTTCAGGCGAGGCGATGCAGCGGCGGTGGGGCATCGCCCCCGAAGAGCTCGAAGACGACCACCGAGCGTGGGCGCTCGAGGCCGAATACGTGGCGCTGGGAATCTTCAGCATCGTGTCGGTCGTCTCCCCGCACCGGGTGATCGTGGGCGGCGGACTGGCGCAACGCGCGCAGCTGCTGGAGACGGTCCGCGCCCGCCTGCCCGAACTCAACGCTGGCTATCTGGAGACCCCGCTGCTCGGCCAGGAGATCGACAGCTACATCGTCGCGCCGGTGCTGGGAGACGACGCGGGCGTGCTGGGTGCGATCGCGCTGGCCCAGATGGAGAACGAGCGGGCGTCCGGAGCGGGCTAGGCGAACCGCCCGCTTGGGTCGACGGCAGTCCATGGGCGTCGAGATGCCTCATCGCGACGCCGAGTGTGATTTGTGCTCGTAATTAGCATAATCATTTCGCTAATATTGCGCACATGACCAACCGGCCGCTGGTTCAGTCCCGCTCTGATCAGCGGCGCTTCGTCGATCGCAGCCCGGAGACGCGGGAGATCATGCGTGCCGTGGCGGTCGCCCAGCCCGTGCTCGTCCTGGGCGACCCCGGCAGCGGGCGCACGTCGTTGCTCAATCACGTGGCCTGGCTGCTCGCACGCGAGCACGAACCCCTGGACGCGGTCATCGTCGGCGGCGAGCTCGCCCGCGATCCTTCCCAGTTGCTGGGGGTGGTGGTGGCCCGGCTCCAGCGTCTCGCCGATCCGGAGAGCCCCCGTGGCGGCTGGATCGACGAACTGCGCGCGCTGTCAAGGCCCGACGGACCATTCGGCGAGGTGGCGACACCCGCGATCCTCATGGAGCTCGTCGACCTCCTGGGAGAGCGGCTGCGGACGCTGGATCGCCGGGTGTGCCTGATGATCGACGGCATCGCTCCCAGCGTCGCCCACGGCGTCTTCGGCAGCCTGCGCAACGAGCTCTGGACCCTGGAGGGCGCCAGCTGGGTCGTCACCGGCGACGCCGCCGCCGGACCGCTCTACCGCCAGCCCCCCGCCGATGCGTTCTTTGAGCTGGTCGTCGAGCTGGGTCCGTTGCCGCGGACCGATGCCGCCAAGCTGGTGCGCGCCCACCTCCCCGGCCTGTCGGCCTCCGAGATCGAAGCCGCGGTCGCGGCCGGCGACGGAAACCCGCGTCGGCTGCTGCGAGCCGCATCCGACATCCAGGCCGGGCGACCGCCCGCCGAGCCGGCGACCGGCGAGCTTGCCAACGCAGCGGCGAGCGTCGGCGGCCAGCTCGCCCGAACCCTCGTGGAGTATCTGGCTGCCCACGGGCCGGCCTCGGCCTCGGATGCGCGGATGCTCAATCAGCTGGGCGCGAGCCGCCAGCGTGCGAGCCAGCTCATGCACAAGCTCGAGTCCGCCGGGCTGCTTGAGACGCTTGAACAGCACGAGCCCGGCCGCCGTGGCCGGCCCGCGCGCCTCTTCGCACTGAAAACGTCCGTGTGAGCAACCGCGTCCTCAACCAACTTCTCGGCGCGCACGCCTTCGACGGCAGTCCCCTCCACGTCGACATGCGCGCGTACCACGTCGCCTTCGACGATCGGGGGCGCAGCGGGTGCGAGAGCGCGGTGGTGCGGGCGGCGCAGAGCACTGAACGCATCGGCGTTCAGGGTCCGATCGGATGCGGCAAGACGAGCGTGCTCCGTTACGCGCTTGATGACCCCAACGGGACGATCGCTCCGATCTGGGTCTCGGTCGCCTTCGACGATGACCAGGTCATGCTCGACGTCCGCCGCTTCGCCGCCCACCTGATCCAGAGCATCGTCCGCGACGCCGAGCGCGCCGGCGCCCTCACGTCCCGCCAGCGCGACGCCATCCTGACCGCCGCCGCCGACCGGCGGCCCCTCCCCGGCAGCCAGCGCCGGCTGGCGGCAAGGCTGGCGGCGACCTTCTGGGTGGCGAGCGCCGGCCTCTCCAAAGAGGTGAGCTCGACCCTGGAAGGCGTCGACCTCCAGCGGCCGGCCAGCGAGGTGCTCGAGAACGTCAACCGGGCACTCGAGGCGATCACCGCCGCCGATCGCCAGCCGGTGATCGTCGTCGACGACTCCGACAGCTTCACCCGGCGGCTCGGCAGTTCCCGCACCCGCGACGAGCTCGTGGCCGGCTTTTTCGGCCCGGTTCTCCGATCCCTGACCGAGTTACACGCGGGGGTGATCGTCGCCGTGCACGATGAGTACCTGCAGATGGCCGCCTTCGAGAAGGCGCGCCGTGAACACGGAGCCCTCGAGCGCCTGATCGCGGTCCCGCCGGTGGTCAGTGGTCAGCTCGCCCGGATCCTCGACCGCCGCATCGGTCTGGCCGTGGACGCCGGACGCGAGCAGGCGCTCACCGACGCCGCGGTCGATTCGCTGGCTGAGCTCAATCGCACGGCCACGGGACGCAACCTGCGCACCACCCTCGGCATCGCGCATGCCGCCCTGGTCGCCGCCGTCGATCGCGGCGCGGAGCTGATCGAGGACCAGGACGTGGCCCGCGCCGCCGTCGAACAGCTCGGCACCTAGACC
>JBAPXO010000283.1:0-2185 GCA_049284255.1 Solirubrobacteraceae bacterium
CGGAATTAACACGGGTGACGCGGGCGTGGGCGGCAGTCGAGCGCAGGACGTGGGCGTGCACCATCCGCGGCAGCTCGAGGTCGGGCACGTACTGCCCCCCGCCTCGCAGCAGCCGGTCGTCGACCTTGCGCGTCACGCGGGCGCCGATCAGTCGGGGCCGCCCGGCGTGGGAGGCACCAGCGCTCACGCTGGGGCCTCCGGGGCGATGTCGTCCCAGGCAGCATTGATTGCGCGTCTGATGTTGACGTAGCCCGTGCACCGGCAGATGTGTCCGCCAAGAGTGTCAGCGAGCACTTCCTCCCTGCTGCGTCCCGCCCTGGCCTCGGCCAGAACCGAAACCAGGATCCCGGCTGTGCAGAAGCCGCACTGGAAGCCATGGTGCTCTGTGAACGCCGACTGCAGCGGCGGCAACTCCTCGCCTTCGGTGACCAGTCCGGCGGCCGTGACGATCTCGGCGTCGTCGGCACAGCCGGCGAGCATGATGCACGAACGGATCGCCTCGCCGTCGACCATGATCGTGCAAGCTCCGCAGACCCCGTGCTCGCAACCCACCCGGACCTCCTTGTGGTCGAGCTCGTCGCGGAGCAGGTCGCTCAGGAGTGTGCGCGCCTCACACCGCACCTCGTGGCGCTCCCCGTTGACGGTGAGGGCAATCTCGACGAACTGCTCATCATTCATGCTTGGCTCCATCCTGAGCAAAGGGCCTGCAGCGATCGCTTGGTAACCACCGATGCGGTGTGCTGGCGGTAGGCGGAGGAGGCGTGCACGTCGGACGGGGGCATGAGCAGGTCGCCCACGCCAGCGGCGATCTCCTCGATTAGCCGGTCATCGAGCTCCGCCCCGATGACGCGCTGCTCGAGCTCCTCCAAGCGGACCGGACCCGGCCCGACTCCGAAGAAACACAGGCGTATCCCGCGGACGGTGCGCTGCTCGAGTTCGAGGCCGATGATCGCGCCCGCGATGGCGAAGTCTCCGTGCCGGCGGGCATGCTCGGTGACGACGAAGCGGTGGCCCGGCGGCACAGCGAACCGAATCGAAGTCACAAGCTCGTCATCGGCGCGCGCCGTTTGGTAGACGCTGACAAAGAAGTCCGCGGCCCGTACCTGGCGGTTCCCGCTCGCGCTTCGCAGCTCGACCGTGCCGTCGCAGGCGCGCAGAACGGCCGGGATCTCAGCCGCCGGGTCGGCGAAGGCGACCATGCCACCCAGCGTGCCGCGATTCCGAATCTGTGGGTGCCCGACGTAGCTGAGCGCCTCGGGCACGACAGGCAGCACCGCCCGCACCTCGGGGTCGAGCTCGACTCTGCGCGCCCGGCAGGTGGCGCCCATGGTGACCGCGTCCTCGCTCGCGGCGAGCCCGTCGAGACCCCTGACCCGGCTGACGTCGACGACGATCTCCGGGCGGGCCATGCGCAGGTTCAGGAGTGGCGTCAGGCTCTGGCCTCCCGCCATCACGACAGCCTCGTCGCCGTACTCAGACAGCAGATCGAGGGCCTCGTCGAGCTCGGTGGGCCGTGAGAAGCGGAAGGAGGCGGGTTTCACGTCGGCGGGAGGCTGTGATCGCACGATCCACGGCTAAGACTCACCCGCCGTGGACCCAAACGGTACTTCGTCATACAATATTGCAGAAGCTAGCCACCGGCGCTATCTCATCTCCGATCGGCACTCCCGCTTCCGGGATGATCAAGTGGCCGATGGAACCCGACGGGATTGGTAGTACGATCCAGGGGCTCCCCGCCGCGCGATCGCATACGCTGCAAGAGCACGGCGGTGACGGGACCGATCGTCCACCTTATCGACGGAGAGGATGCCCTCGTGAACGACGCGAGCGACCCGGCCGAGCTGGCACGAGTAGCCGTGGTCACGGGCGCCGCCTCGGGCCTCGGGGCGGCGTTCGCTGTCCGGCTCGCCGAACTCGGCTATGACATCGCCGTCTGCGACCTCGAGACCTGTGAAGAGACGGTTACAACGGTGCAGGGTCTCGGCCGACGGGCGCTCGGGTTCGCAGCCGACGCATCGAGCCAGCCCGATGTCGACCGCTTTGCGCGGGCCGTCCACGAACAGCTGGGATCCGCCCGTGTCCTGGTCAACAACGTGGGCATCTCCCCGTACACCCCGTTTGATCAGGTCACGCTCGAAGACTGGCGACGAGTCATGGCGGTCAACCTCGACAGCCTGTTCCTGGT
>JBAPXO010000284.1:0-4750 GCA_049284255.1 Solirubrobacteraceae bacterium
AGGCCGAGGAGGTGACCCGCGTCGCGCTGGAGCGTGGCGCCGATGCCATCGCTCACGGCTCCACGGGCGCCGGCAATGACCACGTGCGCTTCGATGCCGTCACCAAGGCGCTGGCTCCCCGGCTCGAGATCGTGGGACTGATCCGCGACGAGGCGCACACCCGGGAGGAGGAGCGCGATTTCCTGCGCGCGCGCGGTCACGAAGTCTCAGACATCACCGCCAGATACTCGTTCAACTTCGGGATCCTCGGGACGACGATCGGTGGCGAGGAGACCTACGGGTCCTGGGAGTACCTGCCCGAGGAGGCGTGGCCGACGACGAGTTCGATCGCCGACGCCCCCGACGAGGCCGCCGAGCTGATCATCACCTTCGAGCGCGGGCTGCCGGCGGCGTGTGAGCCTGTGGGCGCTGCGGCCGTGGACATCGAGGACATCGCGCTCGGGGTCGCCGGCTACGACGTGCTGGCGATGCTCAACCGGATCGGTGCCGTCCACGGCGTCGGCCGGGGCATCCACACCGGGCAGACGATCATGGGCATCGTCGGCCGGCTGGGGTTCGAGGCTCCGGGGATGCTGACCCTGATCGCCGCCCACCGGGAGCTCGAGCGGCTCGTCCTCACCAACGCGCAACAGACGATCAAGGCCACGCTGGGCTCGACCTTCGGCGACATGCTGCACGAGGGCCGCTACTACGACCCGCTGCTCACCGACATCCGCGCATTCCTCGACAGCTCGCAGGAGCGGGTGACCGGCGAGGTCCGCGTTCGCCTGCACAAGGGCAACATCCTCGCGCTCGGATCACGCAGCCCCAACAGCCTGCTCGACGCCGGCCGGCGCCTGGGTTCGACCTACGGCCACGGCTCGTCGTTGTGGACCGGAGAGGAGGCGCGAGCCTTCGCGCACATCTACGCCACCGCAGGAGTGCTGGCCAAGTCGACGGTGGTCGCCGACGGCGACGACTCGGCGCACTAGGCAGAGACGCCGAGCTCGACGATCTTCGTCAGCAGCGCCTCGAGCTGCTCGAGCTCGCTGGTCGTGATCGACTCACTGGTCTGGTGCGGATCGCTGCCTCCGCTGGCCACCGCGACGACGTCGAGCTGCTCGGCGAGGTAGTTGGCCTCGAGCGTGGCGTGGGCCTCCTCCTCAACCACCTCCAGGCCGGGCACGGCGGCGGCGGCCTCGCGAACCGCCTGCAGCGACCGCGAATCCCTGGCGCCCGGGAACGGCGGCACCAGCCGGCCGCGCGACCATTCGTAGCTCGCGCCGTGCTCTTGGCAGACCCGGGTCACGGTCTGCTCGACGGCCACCGCGCCGGCATCGATCTCCTGGACCGTGTAGCCCCGCACCTCGCCTCGGAGGTAGGCCGTGTCGGGCACCGAATTGGTCGGTGTCGAGGCCAGCGCGGCGGCCACGGTCGCGAATCCGTCGGCGTCCTCGGGCACCGCGAGGGCGGTCAGTACCCGTGGACTCAACCGTTCGATGACGGCGCCCCCGACGATCGCGGCCACGCTCAGGCTGCCTCCTGCGGGCTGGCGACCCAACGGCAGGGCGGCGACGATCTCGGCGGCGACCCGGATCGCGCTCAGCCCGGCATCTGGGTCGGCGGCGGCATGGGCGGCGCGACCGGCCACCGCGACCGTGAACGCGTTCTGGCCAAGCGCCCGTGTGATGACCGTTCCGATCGGCTTGCTGCCGTCCACGCAAAAGCCGCAATCGATGGTGTGGCGGCCGAGGTCAAGCAGGCTGGCCCCCATCATCCCGCCCTCCTCACGGCAGGTGAAGGCGGCGACGACGGTGGGACGCCCCTCCGCAGGCAGGCGGGAGGCGGCCAGGCATGTGCGCATGACCGCCGCCACCGCCGACTTGTTGTCGGCGCCGAGAATGGTGTCGGACTCCGAGCGGATCACGCCGTCCTCGCCGAGCGCCGGTCGCACGGCCTCGACCCCGGACTCGACGGTGTCGAGGTGCGCCACGAGCAGGTAGGTCGGGGCGCCGTCGGCGCCCGGCACGGTGGCGATCAGGTTCCCCGAATCGGACCCATTCACGGCGCCCGTCCCGTCGAGCTCGGATTCGACGCCGGCGGCGGCCAGCCACTCGCGGATCAGCGTCGCCAGCCGGAGCTCGCTCCCGCTCGGCGAGGGGACCGCCACGAGCTCTAGGAAGAGCTCCGTGATCGAGACGTCCCGGGTGAGCACGGGCGCAGACTACAAGCTGTTGTCAGCGGCGCGAGGGGGGCGTCACTAAGGGCTGAGCGAGATCTCCTCGGCGGGCAGCGGGCGCGCGAACAGGAACCCCTGGGCCCAATGACAGCCCGAGGTGCGCAGGAGGTCGCGCTGGGCCGCGGTCTCGACCCCCTCGGCGATGACATGGATGTCCATCCCGGACCCGATGGCGAGGATGGCCTGCATCAACGCAGCGTCACGCTCATCGGTGTCGAAGCCGTCGAGGAAGCAGCGGTCGACCTTGATCACGTCGACCGGGAAGCGCTTGAGGTAGCTGAGCGCCGAATAGCCGGTCCCGAAGTCGTCAAGGGCGATGTGCACGCCGAGTCCGCGGATGCGCTCGAGGTTGCGCCGCTCGAGCTGCCCCGGAGCCGTGAACACTCCTTCGGTGAGCTCGAGCGTGAGCGCGCTACCGGAGAGGCCGGTGCGCGAGAGGATCGCCTGGATCACCTCGGGGAGATTGGGCAAACCGAGCTGGACCGGTGAGAGGTTGACGGTGACGCGCAGGTCCTTGGCCGAGCTCGCCCGCCAGGCCGCCAGCTGGCAGCAGGCGGTGTTCAGTATGTACTCACCGATGTGGACGATCTCGCCGCTGGCCTCGGCGATCGGGATGAACTCGCTCGGACCGATGGCTCCCAGCTCGGGGTGCTGCCAGCGCGCGAGGGCCTCGAAGGCGCGCGGCTCGCCATCCGCGAGGCCGACGATCGGCTGAAAGGCGACGCCGATTTCGCCTCGAGCGACGGCGCCACGCAGCGCCGCTCGCAGACGCAGCCGGGTCGCGGCCTGTCGCTCTCGGTCGGGGTTGGCGACCACGACACGCGCCCGGCGGCCCTTGGTCCGGCGCATCTCCTCGGCCGCCCGCACGATCAGCGTGGGGCCGGCGACATCGCGCCCGCCGGTGGCGAGACCGACCGTCGCCTTGATCGAGAGCATGTTGCCGCGCACGCGCATCGGATCGCCACCGATGGCGTCGCGGATGGTGTGTGCGAACTCGATCCCGTCGAGCTCATCATTGACTCGCGGTCTGATCACGGCGAAGACGTTGCCCTCCAGCCGGCCCAACACGTCGTCTGACTCGAGCACTCCCCCGATGCGGCGCGCGGCGAGTGCGAGCACCCGATCGCCGTGCCCAGTTCCATACGCCTCGTTGAGCGTGCCGAGGTCATCGATGCCTACGGCCACGGCGAGGAGCTCGCCGCCAGAGAGGCCCGCCGACATTCGCTCCGCGTAGGCGAACATCAGGTCGCGGCTCGGCAACCCGGTGAGGCGGTCATGGAGGCCCTGATGGGACCGGGCTCGGCGCAGTTCGAGCAGGGTCTTCACGCCCGCGGAGAGGTCTTCGAGGATCCTGAGCTCGCGCGCGCTCCAAGACCGGGGGCGGGTGTCGATGGCGCACAGAGCTCCCACGGCCCGACCGTCGTCGAGGACGAGTGGAAAGCCGGCGTAGGCGATGACCGACAGATCCCGGACGGCGAGGTTGTCGGCCACCAGCGGGTTCCGGCGGGAATCGTCGACGATCAGCGGACGCCGGCGCGTGACCGTGTGCTGGCAGAAGGAATGGCTGAGCGGGGTCTGGCGGGCGTCTGACCAAACTCTGGGTAGCCCGTATTCGCTTTTGAAGAATTGCCGATCCCGGTCCACGAGGGTGATCATCGAGACCGGGACCCCGAGGAGCTCGGCGGCGAGCCGCGTGAAGCGATCGAAGGCCGGCTCAGGCTCGGTGTCCAGGATTCCGAGGTCGTGCAGAGCGGCCAGACGACCGCCATCGGCGAGCCCGCCGGCGGTCACCGACATGAAGCGTGCCCCTCGGTTCTCCACACAGAGCACTCAATCGACGGGGAGGGCCGTTCTTTAACCCCGCGTGAGAAAACGTGTCATTTCGGCGCAAAGAGCGCACAACTTGAGCGTCCAAGTGTGCGAATGGACGAATGGACGAAGGATTTCTTGCCGTCTGCCCCTGAAGGGATCAGGCGATGATGCGAAGGGGCTCACCCGCGCGGAAGGCGGCAATGTCTTGCACCACCTGGACGTACATCTCGTGCAATCCGGGCTCGCTGACGTATCCCAGGTGGGGCAGGAGCACGGCATTGTCGAGCTCGGTGAGGGCGTGACCCTCCGGGAGGGGTTCGCGGTCATAGACGTCGAGCCCGGCGCCGGCGATGGCGCGTTCGCGAAGCGCCGAGATCAGCGCGGTCTCGTCCACGATTGGGCCACGCGACGTGTTGATGAGGACCGCGCTGGATTTCATCTGTGAGAGGTCTTCGGCGCCGATCAGACCTCGCGTGCGATCGCTGAGCACGAGGTGGATGGAGAGAATGTCGGAGCGCTTCATCAGCTCCTGCTTTGAGACCCGAGTCACTCCCACCTCGTCGGCGCGCTCGTCGGTGAGGTGCTCGCTCCAGGCGATCGTCTGCATCCCGAAGGCGCGCGCCGGCCCGACCATTGCGGCGCCAAGGTTGCCAAGCCCGGCCAGACCGAGGGTCGCGCCGGCCAGGAGTGTCGGGATCCCGCGCTGCCAGTGGCCCTCAC
>JBAPXO010000285.1:0-4076 GCA_049284255.1 Solirubrobacteraceae bacterium
GTCCTCGATCGCCTGCTCGTAGGACTCGAGCGGCGTTCCGCGCTTCAGCGACGCGTAGATCGCGTCGCCCGCCAGGATCCCGGACTTGATGCAGTGGTGCACGCCCTTGAGCGCCGCGGCGTCGACCATGCCGCCGGCGTCGCCGACGAACAGGGGCTTCTGGTCGTTGCGATGCCAGGCCAGACGACCCGAGGGGAGCTTGCCCTTGGTGGCGATCGCCAGGTTGACCAGGGGCCCGCCCCGGATGAACCCCTTCTGGAAGGGCTGCCGGGCGTTGCGCACCTGGTAGAGCTCCTGGCCGATTGAGGACTCCTCGACGGCCTGCTCGTAGCTCTCCAGAGACTCGGCGTTCTTGAGCGAGTTGTAGATCGCCTCGGCCGCCAGCTTCCCGGACTTGATGCAGTGGTGCACGCCCTTGAGCGCCACCGTATCCACCATGCCCGCAGAGTCGCCGACCAGCAGCGCGCCCGGCATCGTGAGCTTGGGCATCGACCAATAGCCGCCGCCGGGTAGCGCCTTGGCGCCCCAGGCGACGCGCTCGCCACCCTCGAGAATCCCCTTGACCAACGGGTGCAGCTTGAACTGCTGCAGCAGGTCGTGGACCGAGGTAGTGGCATCGGCGTATTCGAGGTCGACGACGAAGCCGATCGAAACGAGGTCGTCGCCGGTCTTCTCGTCCTTCATCGGATACAGCCACGTGCCGCCGATCTGGCCGTACTTGGCCGACAGTTTCAGCGGCCAGGGACCGATCGTGTGGATGATGCGATCCAGCGGCTTGGGAACCTTCCAGACCTCCTTGACCCCGAGCTCCCAGACCTGGGGCTCGCGGCCATCGGCGAGCTCGAACTGCTTGATCGCGGCGCCGGTGAGATGGCCCCAGCATCCTTCGGCGAGCACGGTGACCTCGGCCTTGATGTCGGTGCCGGGCTCGAAGTTGCCCAAAGGCTCCCCATCCTTGCCCCGGCCCTTGTCGCCCGAGCGCACCCCGACGACCTTGCCGTCGTCGACGATCAGCTGCGTGGCCGAGGTCTCGGTGAGGATGTAGGCTCCGCCCTCCTCGGCCTGGGCGGCCTGGTAGCGCGCCATAGCAGCGACCGAGACGACCTCGTTGCCGTGGTTCTTGAACGGCGGCGGGGGCGGGATGCGGAGCTTGGTCTTGCCCGTGGGAAGCATGTAAACGGCTTCCTTGGTGACCTCGCCGAAGGCGAAGTGCTCCTTGCGCCAGTCCTCACGGGACAAGTCGGGGAAGAGCTCCTGGAGCGGACCCGGGCGCATGACCGCGCCTGACAAATTGTGGCCACCACACGTCTTGGCCTTCTCGATCACCGCCACCGGCACTTCACCGAGGCGCTCCATCAGCGCCTCGTCGTCTCCGAGCAGCTGGAGCAAGCGGTTGGCGCAGGCCAAGCCGGCCGTACCGCCGCCGACGATCGCCACGCCGACATCGATGCGCTCGTCCTCGTCGTCGAGCCCGTGCTTGATGAACTCCTTGACGGAGTCCACCGGCGGCGGGTACTCGCTCGGGGCGTGCGGGCCCTTACCGTTGCTCCCGGCCACCGCTCAGCCCCCCTTCTTCGCCTTGATGGCGTCGGTGAGCTTGGGCATGATCTTGTTGAGGTCGCCGACGATCCCGAGGTCGGAGAACTCGAAGATCGGAGCGTTCCCGTCCTTGTTGATGGCCACGATGTTCTCCGAGGACTGCATCCCGACCTTGTGCTGGATGGCGCCGGAGATCCCAGCCGCCAGATACAGCTTCGGCGAGACCGTCTTGCCGGTCTGGCCGATCTGGGCGGCGTAGGGGTACCAGCCGGCATCGACCACGGCGCGCGTGGCGGCCACAGCGGTGTTGCCGCCGAACGCCTTGGCAAGCGCCTCGGCGAGCTCGAAGCCCTCGGCCTTGCCGAGCCCGCGGCCACCGGCCACGAGGATGTCGGCGCCCTCGATGTCGACATCGGCGCCGCGCTGCTCGCCGCGCTGAGACATCGTGGCCTGGTTTGACCATGGGGAGTACTCGATGTCGACGTCGACGACCTCGGCCGGGGTGGGTGGGGTCGAATTTTCCTGGGTGGCCTCGAAGGCGTTGATGCGGCCGATGATGATTCCGAGGTCGCCCTGGTAGCGGGAGACTGAGAGCTTTGAGTCCTGGAGGATCGGGCGCTCGGCCACGAGCTTGCCGTCCTCGGCGCGGACCGTGACGACCTCCATGGTCACCCCGGCGTGCTTACGCGCGGCCAGGCCAGCGCCGATCTCGAACCCGAGCAGGCCGCCGCCGAACAGGGCATAGCCGTGGCCGTTGTCGTCGATGACCTTGGCCATCACGTCGATCACGGGTTGCGCCAGTCCCTCGGGGCCCCGTGCCCGGAACACCTTGGTGGCCCCGTAGGCGCCCATCGACTGACAGAGCTCGTCGGTGAGATCGTCGCCGCCGACGACGACCGCGTGACATTCGCCGCCGATCTCGGCGGCGCGGCGCGCGCCCTCCGAGACGGCTCCCAGCGAGTTCTTATTGAGCTCGCCCTCGTAGTGCAGGACGTAGGTAAGGACGTCAGCCATCTAAATCAGCTTCCTTTCGTCGAGCCAGGCAACGATCTTCTCGACGGTCTCGTTGGTGTCCTCGTCCTCGATGATCTGGCCGGCGGACTTGGCGGGCGGGTCGTGGAAGTCGCCGCACTGAACGCGCGAGCCACCCTCGCCTACGAGCGAGGCGTCAATCCCGACGTCCCCCGTGGCGACCGTCTGGAGCGGCTTCTTCTTGGCGCCCATGATCGCCTTCAGCGACGGGTAGCGCGGCTCGTTGATGGCGTCGCCGACCGAGATCACGGCCGGCAGCTTGATCTCGACCGTGTCGTAGCCGTACTCGGCCTGGCGCTCGCAGGTGAGCGCGCCCTCGGAGACGTCCATCTTGATCACCTGGGTGAGCGAGGGCATCTTGAGGTGGTCGGCGACCACGGCGCCGATCGTGTAGCACTCGCCGTCGTCTGACTGCTGGCCCAGCAGGACCAGGTCGGGCGATTCGGACTCAAGCGCCTTGGAGAGCGCGTAGCCGGTAGCGGCGACATCGGATCCCGTCAGCGCGTCGTCTGACAGGTGCACCGAACGGTCGGCGCCGAGCGAGACGGCCTTCTGGAGCGCGCGCGTGGCTGTGCTCGGGCCCATGGTGACGGCGACGATCTCGTCGACCTCGGTCACCCCGCCCTCGCGGATCTGCATCGCGGCCTCGATGGCATGCGTGTCGTAGGGGTTGAGGTTTCTCTCCCCGGATCGGTCCATACGCCCCGTCGACGGGTTAATCCGCTTCTCGACGGCGGCATCCGGGACCTCTTTGACCAGGACGCAAATCTTCAAGTGTGGCCTCCTATCGAATGTCCTGCGCGGAGCATCGAACTCCGCACCCGCTGGTGATACCCAGCCCAGGTGATGGAAATACTACCGCGTTGACTGACGAGTCAATCAGCTGCCCGACCCGAGGGGAACGCGAACGTACCAAGCCTCGGGCGCCCGCCCCCATGTCAACCCCCGGCACGCTCGCCATCCCCCGTCAGGCTCTCCGCTTCAGGCGCGGACGGCGCCGCGAATGAAGTCGATCGCCTGCTGAGCCGAGGCGCCCGGCGTGAAGACCTCGGCGACGCCCAGGCCCTTGAGCTCCTCGACGTCGTCGGAGGGAATCGTGCCACCGACGGTGACGACGACGTCGTCGACCCCCTGTTCGGTGAGTAGTTCCATGATCCGTGGCACCAGGGTCATGTGAGCACCCGAAAGGATGGACAGGCCGACCGCGTCGGCGTCCTCCTGGATGACCGTTTCCACGATCTGCTCAGGGGTCTGGTGAAGGCCGGTGTAGATGACCTCCATCCCGGCGTCACGCAGCGCCCGCGCGATGATCTTGGCGCCTCGATCGTGGCCGTCGAGCCCGGGCTTGGCGACGACGACGCGGATCTTGCGCTCCGAGGAGGCGGACATGGGGCGAGGATTCTAGGTGGTTGTCTCCCGGTCCGCCTGCGGACGGTTGGGCGAATCTCCAAGCGCCAAGCGGCCTAACGACGGCCAGGACGCCGCGGCGAGAGCCGCGCCAGCCC
>JBAPXO010000286.1:0-3032 GCA_049284255.1 Solirubrobacteraceae bacterium
CCGCGACGCTCGGCCTCGACCACGCAGGAGGGCTCGGGGCTCGGCTCCTGCGCGGCGACGAACGAGCTACTAGCCGGCGACTCGCTGTCAGAAGTGATGCGCGACCTGGCGTCGGGGAGTGACGGTCTGCTCGCCGGGCTGTGGCGGGCGCGGATCGTTCAGCAGTTTCGCGACACGTACGCCGGGATCCCGATCTCGAAGTTTCCCGAGGATCTCCGGACTTACGAGCAGATCATCTGGGAGCGAGCCCCCCAGGTCGTGATCGAAGTCGGCGTTCAGCACGGGGGAAGCACGCTGTGGCTGCGCGACCGGCTGTCTGACCTGCAGCGCTACCGCAGCGGGCCGGCGCCGCAGGTCGTCGGCGTCGACGTCGACCTGGGACACGCCCGGCGCAACTTCTCCGATCTTCCCGGTGAAGCCACGGCGGGCATAGCCCTGATCGAAGGCGACATCGCGCAGCCGAGCGTGGTCGAGGAGGTGCTCTCGGCAGTGCCGCGGGATGCCGAGGTCTTCGTGATCGAGGACGCCCAGCACGACGCAGCCACCACACTTGCGGCCCTGCGGGCCCTGGCCCCGCTCATCCGCACGAACGGCTACTACATGGTCGAGGACACCTGCGTCGACTACGAGCCCCTGCGGCTGGCCGAGGAGTGGCCGCGGGGCTGCGGGGCCGCGGTCGCGCAGTGGCTCGCCGAGGACCCGCTGGGCCGTCGCTTCGAGCGTCGGCCCGACCTGCAGGCGTACGGACTCACCTGTCATCCTGGTGGACTGTTGCGAAGGGTCAGCGACCGATGAGGCGGGATGCCAAGACGGTCACGAAGCGACCGGTAGGCGAAACCGGACGCTGGTGCCCAGGGGCGTGTCGGCCAGCCAGATGCGCCCCCCGTGGGCCTCGACGATCGCCTTGGAGATCGCGAGCCCGAGCCCGGCGCCGTCGCCGGTCCGAGCGGCATCGGTGCCGCCACGGTAGAAGGCGGTGAAAACCCGCTCGCGGTCCTCCGGGGGGATGCCGTCACCGCTGTCGACGATCTCCACCTCGATGCCCGACGCCACGGGCTGCGCACGAACCACCACGCTCCCGTCGGCCGGGGTGTGGCGGATGGCGTTCTGGATCAGGTTGAAGAGCACCCGCTGAAGCTTCTCCGGGTTTCCGCGCGCCGGAGAGAGGTCATCGGGAACGTTGGCCAGCACCGCCACCCCCTTGGCCTCGGCCTCGGCGCGCATCGCGTCGACCGTCTCACCGACCAGCTCCCCTACCGGAACCTGCTCCAGCGACCAGTTGATGTCGCCCGCCTCCAGGCGCGAAAGCTCGAACAGGTCGTCGATCAACGCGCTGAGGGCATCGATGTTGACCCGCATCCGAGTCAGGTAGCTGCGCCGGGTCTCCTCGTCGACGACGATGTCATCGTCGAGAGCCTCGGCGAGCAGTCGCAACGAGGTGATCGGCGTGCGCAGATCGTGGGACACGGCGGCCACGAGATCGCGCCGTGCCGATTCGGACTGGTCACGCGCCGCAGCTTGCTCGCCGAGGTCGGCGATCATCGCGTTGGCGGCCGCCGCCAGCTCGGCGAGCTCGTCGCGGGCATTCGTAGTGATGCGGACGTCGCGGTCGCCGCGGCCGACGGCCATCAGGGCGTCCCGGATGGCCTCGACGTCGCGCATGATCCCTCCGGCGATCAGCCGCGATCCCACCAGCGCGAGTACGCCGACGACGAGCACGAGGACGACCAGCCAGACGGCGTGCCCCGATACGAGCATCAGCATCGAGAACACGACCAACGCCAGCAGCACCGGCGCGAGCGCGATCGCGACCACGAGAGCGAGCTGGCGCGGCAGCGTCCCGGCGCGACGGCGAACCCGGGTGACTGCGCGTGAGACGGGGCCCGAGTCCGAGTTGCCGGTCATGGCACGAACCGATAGCCGACGCCCCACACCGTTTCGATATGTCCAGGCTGGGCGGGATCGAGCTCGATCTTGGACCGCAGGCGCCTGATGTGGACGGTGACCGTCGACGTGTCGGTGTAGAACGAGTACTGCCAGATGGCGTCCATCAGCTGGTTGCGAGAGAACGCCTGACCGGGGTGCCGGGCCAGGAACAGGAGCAGATCGAACTCTCGCTGGGTCAGCGACACCTCGTTGCCGCGAACGTGAACTCGCCGCGCCGTCGGGTCGATCGTCAGGTCTGAGAGCTCGATCGGCGCCTCCGGATCGCCTGAGGTGTCGACCCGCCGCAGTACGGCGTCAACCCGGGCGACCAGCTCGGCCGGCGAGAACGGTTTGACGACGTAGTCGTCGGCCCCCAGGCGCAGGCCGATCACGCGATCGGACTCCTCGCCCTTGGCCGTGAGCAGGATGAAGGCGATCCGGTCGCGGTCGCCCTGGCGCAGGCGGCGCATCACCTCCAGGCCATCGATCCCGGGCAACATCAGGTCGAGCACGACCAGATCCGGACGCTGCCGGGCGGCGAGCTCCAGCGCCTGGGAGCCGTCGGCGGCAATTCGCGTGCGATATCCGGCGCGCTCCAGGTAACGGGAGACGACCTCCGAGATCGTTGGCTCGTCGTCCACAACCAGGACCGAACCGCGGGCATGATCGTCCATGGCATCGATTCTCGCAGCGCGCAGGCGAGATCACGCGCGGACTGGACCTAGTTCATCGCCTGTTCACCGCCGCGCCCGCCGCGCCGACCCGGCTCACCGCACCGGTCGGCCGTGCTACGGACGCGGGCTCACCGTGGCGACGGCGATCGCCGCCACCCCCTCCTCGCGTCCGACGAACCCCATGCCCTCACCTCGGGTCGCCTTGACGCTTACGTGCTCGATCGGCAAGCCCAGGGCGGCGGCCAGCGCGGCTCGCATCCGATCACGCGATGGGGCGAGCTTGGGGCGCTCGATGACGACGGTGGCATCGACGTGCACAGGGGTGAAGTCGTTCTCGGCCAGCAGCGCCACGCTCGCGCGCAGGAGCTCGATCGAGTCGGCGTCGCGATAGCGGGGGTCAGTGTCGGGAAAGTGCTCTCCGATGTCCCCAAG
>JBAPXO010000287.1:0-3422 GCA_049284255.1 Solirubrobacteraceae bacterium
CGCCCCTTCTGCCCAGGGCACGCGGCGCGCTCGTGCGGGATTCCAGGCTCCGCTGAGCGCGAGGCGGTCGGCGAGTCGCGCCGGCGTCAGATGCGGCCCGACGTTCTGCATGATCGTCGCCCCCACCGTCGGAAACGCCCACACCGAATGCTGTGTGGTCCCGTCGGGCAGGACGAGGCGCGGGGCGAGGATGCCGGCTGCTTGATCGTCTCGACCGGCGCGCACCAGAGCCTCGAGAGCTCCGGGCCTCACCGCGATATCGGCGTTGGCAAGCGCCAACCAGGGTCCGCTGGTGGCCGCGGTGACGAGATGGACGGCGGCGCCGTACCCGAGGTTGACCTCGGAAACGATGAGGTGGACCCAGCTGTGGCGCTCGGAGACAAGTGCGGCCGAACCGTCCTCAGACGCGTTGTCGACGACCCAGACATCGGCCAGCCCGGCCCGGTGCAGTGGCTCCAACGAGGTGAGACAGCGGTCCAGAAGCTCCTTGGTATTCCAGGAGATGACCGCCACGGTGATCTGCGGCGCACTCGCACCGTCACGTCGAACGTCGGTTGGCGCCGGGCGCGATTCGTTGGCGTCAGAGGTCATAGCGAGGGCGGCTTGGACCGGTGGATCCACCTTATGATCCCCGAGCGTGACGCCCAGGATCAGTGTCGTCGTCCCCACCCGCGATCGTCCCGATAGCCTAGCCGCGCTCCTGCAGGCGCTCCGCGTCCAGAGCCTCCCTGCCGAGGACTTCGAGTTGATCGTCGTCGACGACGGCTCCGCCGATTCACCTCTGATGGCGCACGAACAGCAGCCCACGCAGCTCATCAGGCACGAGCGCTCCCGCGGCCCGGGAGCCGCTCGCAACACCGGCTGGCGGGCGGCGCGAGCTCCCGTCATCGCGTTCATCGACGACGACTGCGTCCCGGGTGCGAATTGGCTGGCGGCATTGCTCGACGCACACAGCGCCGCCGGCTCGGAATGGACGATCGTCCAGGGCCGTGTCGAGCCTGACCCCGCGAAGCGTTGCGAGCTCGGTCCACTCAGCCACACGATCGAGGTCAGCGGGCCGGACCGCCTTTTCGCGTGCGCCAATATCGCCTACTCCCGGGCGCTGCTGGATCGGCTGGGCGGCTTTGACGAGCGTCTCTCTCGCTCCGGTGAGGACGTCGACCTCGGTGCCCGCGCCCTGGAGGCGGGCGCCGATGCCGTCTTCTCTGCCGAGGCCCTCGTCTACCACGCGGTCAGCCAGCCTGGGCTTCCCAGCCTGCTGCGCCACACGCTGAAATGGACGGATTCGGTGCGGGTGCTTTCGATGCACCCTGAGCTCAGAGACCTGCTCGTCGGGCGGGTGTTCTGGAAGCGAACCCATCCCCTGTTCCTGCTGGCGGTCGTCGGACTCCTAAGCCGCCGACCGGCGCTGGCCGCGGGCGCCTGCCTGCCGTACATCGCGCACTACCGGCGCCTGTACCGCGGACAGTTGGGTCGTCTGGCGACGGCCCTCCCCATCCACGCCGCCGTCGACGCGACCGAGCTGGCAACGGTTCTCGCGGGCAGCGTCCGATACCGCACGCTGATGCTTTGACGGCGACTGCCCCGGGCGTCCCACGCACTTCCAGCGCTCGCGTCCGAGCGCTCCTGACCCGCGCGTCGAGCCCGGCGAGCGAGGTCGGCAGCCGCGAAGCGTGGCTGCTGCTCGCGGCGATCGTCGCCGGCCTCGCCGTCCGGGTGGTGTACGTGATCCTGTTTCGCCACGCGGCCCTCGCCGGAGACGAGGTCGAATACGACGCCGAGGGCCAGTTCATCGCCCACGGTCATTTCTTCTGGACGACCGTGCCCTACGGCATTGCGCACGCCGGGGCGTGGAAAGCGCCCGGCTACCCGCTGTGGGTCGGGCTGTGGTACGCGCTCGTCGGCCATCACCCCGAGGCCGTGCGAGCCGCCCAGGTTCCGCTCGGAGCCGTGACGATCCTGCTCAGCTGGATCCTGGCTCGCCGCCTGTTCGGCGCCCGGGTCGCGATCGTCGCAGCGTTCGCGGTGGCCCTGTACCCACTGGCCTGGCAGTACGAGGAGCTCCTGTACTCCGAGTCCCTGGCCACCCCCCTCACCCTGGGCCTCCTGATACTGATCTTTTCCCGCCCTCCCACCTGGCGGCGAGCGATCGCTGTCGGGCTCCTGCTCGGCCTGACGATGTTCGTCCGCCCCACGACCGAGTTCGTGCTCGCCGGGGCGCTCGTCGCGTGGATCCTCGAAGCCGGCTGGCGCCGGGGCGTGGGGATGACCGTGGCCGCCCTGCTCGTGGCCGTCTGCGTCATCGTCCCGTGGACCGTGCGCAACGCCGTCGTCCTGCACGGCTTCGTCCCCATTTCGCTTCAGGATGCCGCCGCTTACGGCACCTTCAACCCGCAGTCGGCCTCCAACCCCTTCGGTCCCTGGGCGTGGCAGCCCGACCCTGCTTCTGACGCCTACCTCTTCAACCCCCGCCATCCGCTCAGTGACGTGACGCTGCGAGCACAACTCATTCACCGCGCAACGGCCTACGTCGAGGCGCACCCCAGTTCGCTGCTCGACGCCTTCTTCTGGAACGGGCTGTCGCGCCTATGGGACATCCGACGGCGATCGCGGTCAGTCGCGGAAGTACCCTTCGAGGGGCGGAGTCGGCTCGTGACCGATCTCGGACTCGATGTCTACGACGTGTTCCTGCCGCTGGCGCTGATCGGGCTGTGGCGCGTCCGCCGGCGCCGGTGGCTGGTCCTCGGCTTCCTCGCCATCGCGCTCGCCGCGTCCGTGGTCTACACGATCGACTCCGGCACCCGATATCGCGCTCCCTTGGAGCCACTGATCGCGATCCTCGCGTGCGTCGGCGTACTGGGCTCACACACGCCGCCGCGGGCACCAGACGCGGACCGCAATCGGCCGTCAGGCTCGATCTAGACTCGGCCCGTGCGCGTCCTGACGATCGGCAACCTGTATCCCCCTCACCACTTCGGCGGCTACGAGAGCATCTGGAAAGCGGCCGTCGACCACCTACGGTCCCACGGTCACGAGGTGCGAGTCCTGGCAACCGACTATCGACATGTCGGTGTCGACGACGGTGGCGATTCCGACGTGCGGCGTGAGCTTGACTGGTACTGGCGCGATCACGACTTCGTCCGCTTTTCACTGCGAGACCGGGTCAGGCTCGAGCGCCGCAACCACGCCGTCCTCGCCCGCAATCTGAAAGAGCTGCGTCCGGACGTCGTGAGCTTCTGGTCGATGGGTGGGATGTCGCATTCGCTGATTGAGGACGTCCGCCTCCGAGGTTTCCCGATTGTTTTCTTCGTCTTCGATGAGTGGTTCGACTACGGGCGATCCACCGATCAGTGGTCGAGGATCTTCCGCCTCCCGGGGTCGCGCATCCCCGCCCTGGTCACGCGGTCCTTCACGGGCATTCC
>JBAPXO010000288.1:0-1863 GCA_049284255.1 Solirubrobacteraceae bacterium
GGCCTCGGCGGCCCGGGCCCGACGGCGCCACTCGTCGTCGGGGGCGTCGGCGCCCGGGGGGCGATCGTCCCAGAGCTCGGCGGCCCGCATCTGAGCGGCCACCCAGACCTCGACCTCGGTGATGAGATCGAGCGTGTGGTGATGGGCGATCTCCACGTCGGTCACGCACACCGTGCGTCCGGCGAGCCGAGCCTGGCGACAGATGTCGAAGTCATAGCCGTGGATCAGCCCGACGGATTCGTCAAAGCGCAGGTTGGCCACCGCCCACGGGGACAGCGCCAGCATCACGCCGTAGAGGCTGTCCACCGGTCGCGTGCCCGTGAGCTCCTTGACGAACGCCGGGCGCAGCGCGCCCCCGCCGGCCTCGTTGTGGTGATAGCTCATCGCGCCCACGACCTCGTCGCCATCCCACCACGCCAGGTCCGAGACGCCGGTGGCGCCCAGGCATCCGACGATCGCGACCTGAGGATCGGCGAACACCGACCGGAGCTTGGCCGCGGCATCGGGGTCGAGGATCTCGGCGTCCTCGTGGAGAATGACGAGCGCTTCGAGGTCCGGCAGGCGGCCCGCCCGATCCAGCAGCAGGTTGTAGGTGCGAGCGACCGATCCGGCGGCGGCGTGGGCGAGAGTGACCGAATCGGGCTCGGCGGCGCGTCTGATGCCGGCCGCAGCGCACCGGTTATAGGTGTGTGGGGTGACGATCGAGGAGGCGAAAGCGATCACGACGGCGGGCGATGTTAGCCGTGGACAACGCCCCATTAGACTCGCCGTCTTGCCCAGTCGGACCAGACCTGAAGACCCACGATGATCGTCTTTGCATCGGCGGTCACGGCGCCCGACAGCTTTGAGAAGTACGCCCAGGCGGGCATCGCCCGCGCCGCGGAGCCCGACTCTCGGACAATCGCTGACCCGGCCCGGGGCTCGATCTTCGCCAGCTACAACGCCATCCTGGAAGAGGCGGCCGAGATCGAGGGGCTCGAGGCGCTCGTCCTCCTCCATCAGGATGCCGAGATCGAGGACGGGGACTTCTGCGCCAAGCTGCGGACCGCGCTCGCCGATCCCAGCGTCGGCGTCGTGGGGTGCGTGGGCGCGATCGGCGTGCGATCGATCGCGTGGTGGGAAGGCTCGGTGACCTGGGCGTCATTCACCCACCGCGCCACCGAGCTCGGGGGCGGCGACTTCCCGTCGATGACCTGGGGCGAGGATGACCACCCCCCATACGCCCAGCTGGGGGACGTCGACACCGTCGACGGCTTCGTGATGGGACTGTCTCCCTGGGTGGTCCGCAACATTCGTTTCGACGAATCGCTCCCCGGAGGGCTGCACGGCTACGACTTCGACTTCTGCCTCCAGGTGCGCGAGGCCGGTCGCCGGATCGTGACCGCCGACCTCAAGGTGATCCACAACCACTCGCTCGAGCTGGCCTCGGATCTCGACGGGTGGTCGGCCGGCTACATCGCGGTCGCCGATAAGTGGGAGGGTCGAATGCCGGGCGTGGGCAGTGCCGGTGGCACCTTCAAACAGCGCGCCCGGCGAGCCGAGGCCGAGGCCGGCGCCACGCGCGCTGTGGCCCTCTCGACCGAGATGAAGCGAGATGCTCGCGCGGTGGCCCAGCGGCGCGACATGACCGAGATGATTCAGAGCATCGGCTGGAGGATGACCGCGCCGCTGCGCCGGGCGAGCGAAGTCGGTAAGCGCCGAGGCGACAACGAGCATGGCGGGTAGCGAGGCGCGGCGGGCGCGGCTGCAGCGTGAGCCGCCGGTGATCGAGGTCCGCGACGTCCACAAGACGTTCCGGATCCCCGACCAGAAGGTGGACACGCTCAAGGAGCGAGTGGTGCATCCGTTGGGGCGGGTGGAGTA
>JBAPXO010000289.1:0-2201 GCA_049284255.1 Solirubrobacteraceae bacterium
TGTCGCGCCTGGGCGACGGCGGCCTCGACGTCGGAGGCGGCGTCGGCCGCACACGCCTGCGCGACCACGCGGTCGGGAGCGCCGGGATCGGTGCTAAGCAGACCGTCGCCCGAACGCGTTTCCTCCCCGATCCACACCGGAACCGAGAGCGCCAGCCCGCGATCCACGCGCGCAAGCGCCTCATCGAGCTGCGCGCGCACCGCCGCGCGGCGTAGCTCCAGGATCGGCTCGTTGGCAAAGGGAGCGGGCATTTCAGGGAGCCGCGAGGAGTTGATCCAACGGTGCCCCTCGGGCCTGCTCGGAGAGGAAGCTCTCATTGCTCGTGTTCTCGAGCAGTCGGCGGACCAGGTAGGCCATTCCGGCCACGAGGTCGCCGATCGGGCAGTAGGCGCGTACCCGGTGGCCCTTGGCGGCGAGGGCGTGCTGGAGCTCATCGCCGAGTCCCCTCAGGACCTGCAGCTCCAGATCGCGATCCGCGCCCCCGGTGACCCGGTTGTAGGCGATGGCATGCGCCACCGAGCGCAAATTGTGCGAGGCCACGGCCACCCGCACCGCCGGCCGGGCGTCGAGCAGACGGCGGGTCAGCAGCTCGAAGTTGCGATCGCAGTCCTGTTTTTCCTCGAACACCGGGACCTGCCAGCCGTGCTGTCGAGCCTGGACGAGCTCGTGGTCCCAGTACGCACCCTTGACCAGGCGCACGGTTAGCGGCGGGCGCCGCTGAGTCGCCCCCGCCCACCGTAGGATCTGATCAAGCTGGTCTGGCGAATCGCGCAGGTAAGCCTGGAGGACGAGTCCAGTCGAGGGCCCGCGTCGAAACTCCTCCTCGTCGAGCACGGCGAGGATTAGCTCGAGCACCGCCTCACGGGAGTCCAGCGACTCCATGTCGATGTGAAGGTGCGCTCCGGCGTCAGCCGCTTGGCGCAGCAGGGGGCGCAAGCGACGGGCGGCGTCGAGCTGTCCGCGGGAGGGAGCGTCCGGGCGCAGCAGCGGCGTGAGCGCGGAGATCTTGACGCACACGTTGGCACGAGGCACGGAGCCGACGCTGTCGAGCTCCAGATGCTCGCGTTCGGGCCAGCGGCGTGTGGCGGGTGCCAGAACCTCGATCGCATCGGTACATCGCGCCGCGTAATGATCGGCCTCGCTCTCGGTCACGGTCGCCTCGCCGAGCAGGTCGACCGAGCTCGCAACCCCGTGGTCCCACAGCTTGCCGAATGTGCCCAGCGCCGCCTGCGGCGACTCGCCCACGATGAAGCGATGCGCCAGATGGCGCACGCCGCCCGCGGCAGCGGCCCCCAGAGCCGCCCGTCCCGCCTTGGTGTGAGAGATCCTCATCGCCGCCGAGATGGGAGGGGGGGAGTCCGAGAGCTCGCCGAGGAAGTCGGCCAGGTGGCGGGCCAGATCGTCAAGCGAGCGGCAGGCCGGAACGACGTCGACGAACCGAAACAGGGCCGCGCGGAGCTCGCGGTCACTCGAGGCCAGCTCCATGGCGCGGGCGTCGAGCGCCCGCATCGGTTGACGAGCCCCAGATGGGAACGCGTCGGCGAGCTCGGCGCCGATCCGGGCGAGCTCGGCCTCCACGCGCTGGTGAAGCTCACCGTCCGCGGGGCCGGAGCCAGAGTGCGTAGGAGGGGGAGATGAGGCGGAGGAGGCCATCAGCCGGCGACCCTCTCCGGTGTGGCTCCCGGAGAGGCCAGGGTGGCCCGCTCGATTGCCTCCCAGCCCATGTCGGCCTCGCGCTCTGCCTGGTCGGCCGCGCCGCCGCCGCGCAGCCCGAACAGCCGCTTGTGCCAGAGCAGGTAGAAGACGACGGCCAGGTTGATGATGAAGCCGATGATCTTGAGCGGGCTGGCCTTGGTGGCGATCTCATAGACCTCGAACGGCAGCAGGACCGAGGTCGAGATGAAGGTCAGGTACTCGGCCCAGCGCTTGGTCAGCCACAGCCCGATGGCCTCGACTCCTTCGAGCGTGGCGTAGGCCAGCACCGCCACCCCGACCTCGACCAGGGTCCCCCTGCTCAGGGTGAACAGATGATCGAGCTCATGGACGATCCCGACGTGTCCGGTCGTTGACACTGGGCCGCCGGCGACACCCTGCTGGAGCGCGGTAATGAAGCGGTAGAACTCGTCGTGGAGGGTCTGCTTGTGCGATGCGAACAGCAGGATCGCCACCCCGAGCAGCCCGAGCACGATGAAGTGCACCAC
>JBAPXO010000290.1:0-5503 GCA_049284255.1 Solirubrobacteraceae bacterium
TCGTAGACCTCATCGGAGACGCAGATCAGGTCGTGCTCGATGCACGCCGTCGCCACCGCCTCAAGCTCAGCGCGGCTGAGCACGCGGCCGGTCGGGTTGTGGGGGGAGTTGAGCAGCAGGATGCGGGCGCGGGGGGTGATCGCCTCGGTGAGGGCGCCTGGGTCAAGGGCGAACTCCGGAGGCCTGAGCGTCACCGGAGAGCGGGTTGCGCCCGCAAAGGCGATGCACGCCGCGTAGGAGTCGTAGTAGGGCTCGAGCACGACGACCTCGTCGCCGGGATCGCAGAGTGCCAGCAGGGCGGCCGCGATGCCCTCGGTGGCCCCGAAGGTCACCAGGACGTCCTCGGGCTCGAGTCCGTAGTAGTGGCGCTGATGCGCGAGCACCGCCTCGCGCAGCGCAGGCACCCCCGGCAGCGGGGCGTACTGGTTCTCTCCGCCGCGCAGCGCCTGGACTGCGGCCTCGATGACTTCCCCGGGGCCGTCGGTGTCGGGGAAGCCCTGCCCGAGGTTGATCGCACCCGTCGACGCCGCGAGCGCCGTCATCTCGGTGAAGACGGTGGTTCCCAGACCGTGGAGGCGAGCGGCACGGGGGCTCATCGGCTGGACGCTAGCGCTCGTGCAAGCTGGCACTCAGCCCCGAAGAGTGCCAAGCGCGAAGCTATACTCCCTGAGGCAATGCCGATCTACGAGTACCGTTGCAAGAAGGGCCATAACTTCGAAGTTATGCAGCGAATGAGCGAGGATCCGGTGACCACGTGCGAGGTCTGCGGAGCTCCCGTGCAGCGGGTCTTTCACCCGATCGCCGTGCACTTCAAAGGGTCGGGCTTCTACAACACCGACTACGGCACGCGCAAGCGCTCACGGGAGAAGGAGGCCGCCGAGAGCTCCAAGAGCAACGGCGCCTCCAAGGACTCAAAGACCGAGACCAAGTCCTCAGACTCGTCGAAGTCCTCTGATTCGTCCAAGTCCTCGGACTCCGGCAAGAAGTCAGAGACCAAGGCCGCCGCGGCCGACTGACGGCCGTCCGGAGGTGGCCTCCGAGGCGAGGCCGAAGGAGCTTTGACCCGCATATGGGAACAAAGCTCCTGAGCCCAAGCGCCGAGGCGCGGCTAGCCGTTCATCAGCTTGTGGACCGCCCGGTGGATCGCCGCCTGCCCGGAAGGAGACTCGACGTCGGGTAGCGGCAGGTGATCCTGCTGGAGGATGTCGGTGGGGGCCGAGCCGCCGATCTCGGAGGCGATGAACAGCGACATGAGCGTGAACCCGCCCATGTCGGTGCGCACCGCCTTGGGCGCATCCCACGATGCCCAGGGAAGCCGGAAGAAGATGCCGGGCGACAGGAGCTGCCCCTTGATCGCGTTGAGGATCTTCTGCTGGTAGGCCTCACGGGTCAGGTCGTTGCTGGCGGCGTTACACGTGTTCTCTCGTGTCCGCGCGAGGGTCAGTGCCTGGATCCCGGTGAGGTGATGGGTACCGGGCTTCAAAAACAGCGAGAAGCCACCGTTCTTGGCGCCGCCGCTGATGTTCGAGCAGATCCGCCCAGTGGTCACGGTCACCCCGCCGATGGCGTCGATGAACTTGGGGAAGTTGGCCAGGTTGACGATGATCAGGTGGTTGATCTTGACGCCGGTCAGGCTCTCGACCGTCTTGATGGCGAGCGCCGGACCGCCGTAGGAATAGGCGGCATTGATCTTCGTCGTGCCGTGCCCGGGGATCGGGACGATCGTGTCCCTCGGGATCGAGAGCCGGCGCGAGGTGCCGCCCCCGATCCGCCACAGCATCATCGTGTCCGAGCGGATGCCGCCCGCGAACGCGCCTGGCTCCTTGGAGCCCTTGGGACGCTGATCGGTTCCGATCACCAGCACCGTGTCGGTGGAGGTGATCATGTTCGGGCCCGGGGAGAGCGCGCGCTGCACCGAGCCCGGGATCGAGCCGCTCTGGATCTGGGCGCTGACCAGGAACAGCACCAGCGAGAGGACCAGCCAGGCGACGATCGCGACCGCGATCCACTTGAGCACGCCCTTGGGGGTGATCCGCCGGCGGGGCCCTCCCGGCTCCCGCGGAGCATCGCGTTTGCGCGGTTCCTTGGGCAGCGCGGTGTCCTCCTCGCCACGCAGGCGGGCGAGCAATCCGCGGGGGTTGGAGCGATAAAGGTTGTAGGGACGCTCCCCGGCGCGAGCGCGGCTCGGCCGGCTTGACTCACCGGCCCGATAGGTGCGGTACGGGGGATCCTCGGGGGGCGCCGAATTCGGGGGATCGCTGGGCATCGAGCTCTGCATATAGTGACGTCATGCCGGCGAGACGCGCCATCGGCGTCGACCTGGGCGGCACCAAGCTTCTCGCTGGCGCGGTGGATCGTGATCTCGGAGTCCATCACCGCACCCAGCGCACCGTCACGGGTCTTGACCAACGAGCCGTACTGGACGTGGCCGTAGACGCCGTCAACGAGGCGCGCGCCGCGGCGGGTGCCGAGGTGGAGGCGGTGGGCTTCGGGATCCCGACTTTGATCGACCAGAGTAGCGGCATCGCCGTCGTTGGTATCAACACACCGCTGGCCGATATCGCCTTTGGCGACGTGATGACCGAGCGCCTCGGGCTGCCTACGTTCGTCGACAACGACGGCAATCTCGCGGCTCTCGCTGAGCACCGCGCCGGCGCCGCCCGGGGGGCCTCGGAGGCCGTGGTCCTCACTCTGGGGACGGGAATCGGCGGCGGACTGATCCTGCGCGGCGAGCTCTACCGGGGGGCGCGCGGGGCGGCCGGCGAGCTCGGTCACATCGTGATCGACTTCCATGGTCCCGACTGCAACGGAAATTGCCCCGGCAAGGGGTGCATCGAGGCGTTTGCCTCGGGCACGGCGCTCGCTCGCGAGGCCCAGCGGGTGGCCGCCGAGCGCCCCGGTTCGGGTCTGGATCGCGTCCTCCGTGAAGGCAGGCCGCTCGTCGGTCCGCTTGTCACCGAGCTCGCCCATGACGGCGATCCCGCGGCCATCGAGGTCATCGAGCTGATCGGCGAGCATCTCGGGGTGGCGATCGTCAGCCTCGTCAACATCTTCAATCCCGAGGTCGTGGTCATCGGCGGCGGGGTGATCGCCGCCGGCGAGCTGCTGCTCGAGCCCGCGCGTGCGGTCGTCAAGCAGCGCACCCTCCCGTTCGTGCATGAGCGGCTGCGGATCGTGCCCGCCCGCTTCGGCGTCGAGGCCGGGATGATCGGCGCCGCCGAACTCGCCTTCGAAGGCATGGAGGAGGCTCGGTGAGCCTCGGAGATCTGTCGGGGGACGGCAAGGGACGGCTGATCGTCTGCCCGACGCCGATCGGCAACCTGGAGGACGTCACGCTGCGGGTGCTCGCCGCCCTGCGGGAGGCCGACATCGTCGCCTGCGAGGACACCCGGCGCACCCGCGTCCTGCTTGACCGCTACGGCGTCGGGGGCAAGCTCGTCAGCTACCACGAGCACAACGAGCGCGAGCGCACCGACGAGCTCGTCGCCCGGATGCGCCAGGGGACGGTGGTGGCCTTGGTCTCGGATGCCGGGATGCCGCTCGTCTCAGATCCCGGTTACGTGCTCGTGCGCGCCTGTGTCGCCGCCGGACTGGGCGTTGAGGTGCTTCCCGGCCCCTCGGCGGCGATCAACGCCCTCGTTGCCAGCGCGCTGCCCGCCGACCGGTGGCAGTTCGTGGGCTTCCTGCCACGCAAGCGCTCCGAGCTTGAGCGCGTCCTGAGCTCGTCCGAGACCCTGGTGGCCTTCGAGTCACCGCGGCGCCTCGCCGCCTCCCTCCAGACGCTCGCCAACCTCAGTCCCGACCGGCAGGTCGCGGTCTGCCGTGAACTGACAAAGCTCCACGAGGAGATCGTCCGCGGCAGCGCCGCCGAACTCGCCGCCCGCTACCGCGAGCAGACTCCGAAGGGGGAGATCGTCCTCGTCGTCGGGCCCGCCGCCAAGGCTTCGACGGATCTGGCGGGACCCCTCAGCGCTCTGACCCGACTGGTAGAGGCGGGCGCCAAGCCGCGCCCCGCCGCCGCGGTTGTAGCCGAGCTGACGGGGACCGGCGCCAACGAGCTCTACCGCGCGCTCACCGATCAGCGTTCGACCAAGCGGGACGCGACATAGCCCTCGCGGCGGCGTGCCGGCTTACGCAGAGTCCCGGAGGGCGTCGTCGACCGTCTCGTCGGCGTCGATGTGGCGGTTGATCCCCGCGAGCCTGAGCGCGGCGCTCGCCGGCGAAGTGGATGGAATCACGAGCCGAAGGATCTGCCCTCGGCTCCGGAGGCTCTCTCGGATCCTGTAGATCATTTGGATCCCAGCACTGTCGAGATAGTCGAGCTCACTCAGATCGAGCACGAGCGAAATCGTGTCGTTGGGGGTCCCCTCAAGCAGTGCCCTCTCGAGAGGACGGGCATTTGAGAGGTCGATCTCGCCGGTCACACGCGCAACCACCGCGCGACCACGAGAGCTCAACTGCAGGTCGGCGAGCCTCACCGGTGAATTTCTCTCCGCATAATGACTTCGGTCCCGGCGACACCGGAACTGACTTCAACGACGTCCATGGCCGCGTGCATGATCTTCAGCCCGCGTCCCCGGTCATGGTGCCGTGGGTCTCGCCACCGTCCGGTGTCTCTGACCACAATGGTTACCTCCCCGTCGCTCTCCGAGGCCCAGACCTCAAACTCGGCGGGCGCCGGTGAGTAGGCGTGCTCGACGGCATTTGCGCACGCCTCACTCACGGCTATCGTGATCTCGGTTGTGTCATCTTCGCCAGCGCCGAGGTTACGCAGCCACCGGCGCAAGATACGCCTGACCTGGGTGAGGGCACCGGGATTGGCAGGCATGCGCAGCTGCAGATCCGTCGGAATCTCACAGTTCTGAACGGCGACAATCGCGACGTCGTCGGCCAACCCCTCCAGAACAAGCTGCTCGATTGCGCGCCGGCACACCTCCTCCGGCGAAGTTGCCGGGCGAACGATCTGGAGCAGCTCATCGATGCTGTCGGTGAGTGGGACGCCTCGCCGCTCCACCAGGCCGTCGGTGTAGAAGAGAAGCGTCTCTCCGATCGCGAGCTTGGTCTCGAAGTCCTCACCGCTTGTGTAGGTGAGCGCACCGAGAGGAGCCTCGACCGGGAAATCGAGCAGCCGAACCACGCCGTGACCCACGATGACCCCGGGAAGATGCCCCGAGCTCGCGACCGCCAGTGCACCAGTCTCGGGATCGAAGACTGCATAGGCTGCTGTGGCCATCGCGAAGTCGGGCATCGTCTGTACGTACCGATCGAGAAGCTCGAGCGTCCGTGCAGGTCCGTGACCTTCCAACGCGTACGCGCGCAGCGCCGTACGCACCTGACCCATGAACGCGGCTGCCCTCACTCCGTGGCCGACCACGTCCCCGATCGCCCCCCCCAAGCGGCCCCCCGGCAGCTCAAAGAGGTCATACCAATCACCACCCACCTCATCACTCGCCGGCACATAACGAGCGGCGGTTGAGACACCGACGGAATCGACCAGTCGTCT
>JBAPXO010000291.1:0-3784 GCA_049284255.1 Solirubrobacteraceae bacterium
CCTCCATCTCGACGACCGGGAGGGTGGGGCCTTCCAGAACCCGGAAGAACGGCAGGGCGTCGAGCTCACGCGCGACCTTGAGCTGCTCGAGCCGCTCATTGTCGCGCGCTTTGGCGAAGACATCGATGGTGGTCGGCATGGCCCCACTGTAGTCCTAAAGGCCGAAACCGGCCGCTTTGAACGCGACCGGCGGCGCTGTCACCATGTGCGCTTCATGTCCACCAATCACAGCAACGAGATCGAGGACGCGATCGAGCTCGAGGACGTCGAGGAGACGGTCGACGGCGAGCTGGTCGAGCCCGAGGAGACGGTCGAGGGCGTCCCCGTGCTGTCGCAGGTCAGGGCGATCGAGCCTGCCTGGCTGGCTTCACTGCCGGCGGTCCAGGCCGCGGCCGTGGCGGCCACGGGATTTGTCGCCGGCGCCGCGATGCTCGCCCTGGTCAGGCGCCACGGCGCCCGCAAGGTGGCCCGCGCCCGTCTGAGTTCGCGTCGGAACATGGAAGCGCTGCCGATCATCGGATCGCGGAGCTTCCTCGTCGACGTGCACCTGATCGCAAAGCCCGGCGAGTGAGCGCCGGATACGCCCTCGAGGTCCGGACCGAGGTCCGGCCGCGGTGGGCGTTCGCCCTGTCGCGGCGTGTCGGCTTAGACCGCGTGACCCGGATGCGCGGCGGCGTCCTGCACCGGTTGCTCCATCGCGGAGCGGAGCCGGTGGCGATCCGGGTCGCCCAGCTCTCCGCCGATCGGGTGCTGTTCGGGGCCCGGGCGGACTCGCGTGACGCCGCGGAGTGGGGAATCCAGCGGATGCGCACGGCCCTGGGAATCGATCAGGACCTGCGCCCCTTCTACGACCGATTCCGCTTTGACCCCCTGATCGGGCCGTCGGTGCGTGCCAACCCGGGGTTGCGCCCCCCAGGGCGCCCCGACCCGTTCGAGGCACTGGCGTGGGCGATCTGCGAGCAGCTGATCGAATACGAGCGGGCGGCCGCGATCCAGCGCCGCCTCGTGCGTTCCTTGGGTCGCCGCTGCCGGCTCACCGGCCTCGACGATTCGCCGGCAGCATCGGTCATCGCCGCCCAGGCCCCGGCCCGGCTGGCCGCGATGGGTCTGAGCGAGACCCGCGCGCTCGCCCTGATGCGCGTGGCGCGCGAGGTCGCCAGCGGGCGGGTGGATCTATTCGACCCCGATCAGGAACGGGGATGGCAGCGGCTGCGCCGGATCCGCGGCGTGGGCAGCTGGACGGTGCAGATGCTGGCGCTGACCGGACAGGCCCGCCTCGATCAGCTTCCCGCGGGTGACCTCGGCTACATCAAGCTCGTCGGGCGGCTGCGCAGCGGGCATCCCTGGGGACGGGCCACCGAGGAAGAGGTCGAGCGCTTCTTTGAGCCGTACCACCCTTGGGCCGGTCTGGCGGGGTTGCACGCGCTGCGGGCGGGGGGCACGGGCGCGGGACGGCTTGCGGCCTGACGCTGCGGGGGGACGCTCTTGGCGCCCGCGACCGACGCGTAGGCCCACGTGGGCGCAATATCCGCCCTGCCATGTCGGATTCTGCGCCCACGTCGGCGCGGGGCGAGCGGTGGGGCGGCCGGGCGGTGCGGGCGGGTGAGCTACCTTGCGGGCACCGGCACGAGAGCCATCTCGATCGTCTCCCACGGCGCCCGCGCCCAGCCTGTGGCTAGCGCTTCGGGGCTGCTGAAGTTCTCGGTGAGCCGCCGCCCCTCGGCTCGCAGATGGATCACCGGCGCTGAGAACGGCCACGGATCGAGGGAGACCGACCGATCGTCGCCCGCGACGTGCTCCAGGGCGACATCGACCTCGCCGCCATCCGCCGTGGGGACGGCGCCCAGCGGCCGGGGCTCCCATCCCAGCAGGAGCGAGAGCGACAGCAGATCCCAGTTCCAGATCAGCTGGCTGTTGCGCGCGACGATCTCGGGTGCGGCGTGCGGCGCGGCCACGGGATCATCTCGCAGCGCCGCCAGCATCGATGACTCGAACTCCCGGCTGTCGGCGATGAAGTCGCGGATCTGGTCTGCCTCCTCGGGCGCGAGCGCGCTCAGGTTGCGAGCCTCATAGAGGCGACGTCCATGCATCGCCGCCAGGAGCGCGGCGTACCGGCTCTGTGACGCCAGCCGGGGCGGGCCGCCGCGCCACAGCGAGAGATGCACCGGTAGCGCCACGTCCAGGAACGACCGGGGGAGGCCGGTGGCGGCGTCGAGCTGGGGATCGAGGTCGAGCTCGGCCATTCCGACGTCGTGTTGCTCGGCTCCCAGCGCAACCTCCTCAAGCGGCGCTACGGCGCCGAAGCGCGCATTGCCCCACATCCGGGCCAGCTGCCCGCACACCCAGGCGTGGGCGGGCTGGCCGATCGCCAGCACCCCCTGGTCATCGTGACGGATCAGCAAAGCCGGCTCATGGGGGCTAGCGGAGGCTCGGTCACGGCCCCTGGCCGGCGAGCAACTGGTTGGTGGACGCCCCGGGGACCGTCGCCGGGTTGGAGATCAGGTGGTGGTGGAGCATCCACTGGCCGTAGGCCGTCCACTCAGACTGGTTCTGCCACCCCCAGGGGTAGCGCGAGCTCGACGGGAAGTACCACGGCAGCGTCGCCTTGACGCTGGCCAGCTGGAGCTTGGGGTCGAGGCCGGGATTGGCTTTGACGAGCGCGTTGACCCCCGCCTGGGGATTGGCGCGAACCTGCTCGTAGCCGCGCGCGAGCGCCTGTACGAAGCGCCTGAGCACGTTGGTGTCGTTGGCTATCTCGGACTCCCGAACGACGAGCACGAGCTCGTCGTAGTTGGGAACCCCGGCCTTCTCGACATGGATCACGTTGGGGCGCTTACCGTCCTGGCGCAGCTGCAGCGCCTCGTAGTTCCAGTAGCCGCCGAGGGTGGCATCGACCCGCCCCGAGATCATGGCCGGGACCAGGTTGTCGCCGACGTTGATCTCTTTGACCGAACTTGGCGGGACGCCCGCCCCCTGGAGGATCGTCTGCAGGTAGGCGTGTTGGTAGGGGATGCCGGCATCGCCGACGCGCTTGCCGCGCAGTTGGGCGGGGGTGGTGATGTGCTTTGAGCCGACAGAGATGATCGAGGTCAGCGGCCGCTGGACGATCGCGCCGATCGCGGCCAGCGGCTCGCCCTTGTCGCGGGCCAGCATCAACTCGGGCTCGTAGGAGATCGCCACGTCGACCTTGCCGGCGTTGAGCAGCTGCAACGGCGAGGCGGGGTCGGCCGGGACCTGGACGTGCACGCGGAGGTCGGCCTTGGTGAAGTCGCCGTTGGCCAGCGCCGCATAGAGCCCGACGTGATCGGCGTTGGGAAACCAGTCGAGCATCAGATTCAGCGACTGCGCGCTCGCTCTGTCGGGGGTCAGCTGGTCTTGCTTCTCGCCGCAGGCGGAGAGGGCCAGGGCGGCGCTGAGCACGCTCGCCACCAGGGCCAGTTTTCGTGTCATTGAGGGTTGTCTCCAGTCGGTCTAAAGGCCCAAGGCACCGTCAGGCGCTCGGCCAGGGTGAGCAGCGCGAACAGGGCGATCGCGAACAAGGACAGGACGACCACGGTCGCATAGGCGCGCGCGGTCAGAAGTTGAGGGATCGACTGCTCGAACACATAACCCAGTCCCGAGTTCGCTCCCGACTCCTCGGCGAACACGGCACCGATCACGGCCACGATGACCGCGATCTTGGCCCCCGTGAACACCCCGGGGAGCGCCGCCGGAAGCTCGACGTTCCAGAACGTCCGCAGCCGGGAGGCGTCGAACGTCCGCATCAGCTTGAGCAGGTCAGGGT
>JBAPXO010000292.1:0-2663 GCA_049284255.1 Solirubrobacteraceae bacterium
CGGGCCTGGATCCTCGGCTGGCACCTCCGGGGCCGCGTCGGGAGCTGACGCTTCCGCGACCGCCGTCCCGAGCTGACCGGCCTTCATGGCCAGCGCCCCGCGGGCCTCGGCGGCGACCTCTTCAAGCGTCGCGCCGCCACTCGCCGCTGCCGCGGCTGCCACCGCGCCTTCGACCAGCGGCGCGTCGCTGAGTGCGACCGGGCCAGTCGCCTCCTCCACGAGCTCGAGCGCAAGCTCGGCGCTCATGAGCGCGCTGCCGAGGTCCATCAGCACCAGGACCCCCTCGGGCGACATCGCTCGTTCGATCGCCGCCCGCACCCGTTCGGCGTCGGTGCCCAGCACCCCGGCTTCCTCGATGCCTCCCGCGGGCTCAAGCGAGAGGCCGTCGCCGCCCATCTCCCGGGCAAGGGCGACCACGCCGCGGGCGAGCTGGTCGCTGTGGGAGACGACGACGATTCCGACCATGGAGCGTCGGGATCCCTAGTCCGATAGTGCTTCGGCGGCGCTCTTGAACAGGTAGTAGGTGGAGGTGGCGCCCGGGTCTTGGTGGTCCTGGCTGCGCTCGCCCAGATAGCTGGCGCGGCCCTTGCGCGCGACGAGCGGCGTCGTCGCGTTCATGCCGCGCTCGGCTGCCGTGGCGGCGTCCTGTAGCCCCGTGTCGAGGTCGGACGCCTGCTCGAGGGCCTCGACCGCGGGTACGAGGGCGTCGATCATGGTCTTGTCACCGGGCGCGGCCTTGCCCCGGGCTTGAACGCCCTCGAGACCCTTGCGCCAGGCGGCGGCGAAGCCCGGTAGATCGACCTCGCGTTGCCCGTCCATCGTGCTGCTCATCTGCAGCAGGAGTGTTCCGTACAGGGGACCGGCCGCTCCCCCCACGCTTGACACCAGCGCCATGGCGACGGTTTTGAGGACCGCGCCCGGGTCGGCCGGTTCGGAGGTATCGAGCTTCTCGAGCGCCTTCTTCATCCCGCGGTCCATGTTGGTGCCATGGTCGCCATCGCCGATCGCTGTATCGAGGCGGACGAGCTCCTGGCGGTGCTCGCCGACCTCCTGAGCGAAGCGGTTCATCCACGCGAGCGTGCCATCACGATCGATCGCCACCGTCAGGCTCCCCAGCGCAGACCGGGGGTGTTGACCGGGGCGTCCCAGTAGCGCACCATCTCGTCGTCGAGCTTGACCAGCGTGATCGAGCAGCCCTGCATCTCGAGCGAGGTGATGTAGTTGCCGATCAGGTTGCGCTCGATGACCAGGCCGTGCTCCCGGGCGATCCTGTCGACCTCGCCGTACATCACATAGAGCTCGAGCAAGGGCGTGCCGCCCATGCCGTTGACGAAGGCCAGAACCCGGTCGCCCGATGAGAACGGCAGGTCCTCGAGGATCGGCGTCATCAGCCGCTCGGCGATTTGCGACGCCGGGCCGATCGGTTCGCGGTAGCGCCCTGGCTCACCGTGGATTCCGATCCCGATCTCGACCTCGTCCTCGCCGAGCTCGAAGCTCGGCTCGCCGGAGCCGGGCGTGATGCAGGGCGTCAGCGCCATGCCCATCGAGCGGCCCTGGGCATTCACCCGCCGGCCGAGCTCGGCGACCTCCGCGAGGCTGCGCCGGTCGTCGGCGGCGCCCCCGCAGATCTTCTCCACGAGGACGGTGACGCCGACCCCTCGGCGCCCGGCGGTGTACAGCGAGTCCTCGACGGCGACGTCGTCGTTGGTCAGGATCGTCTCGACCGCGATGTCACCGCCCATCTCGGCCGCCATCTCGAAGTTCATGACGTCACCGGTGTAGTTCTTGACCACGTGGATGACGCCGGCGCCGGCGTCCACCGCCTGGGTGGCCTCGAACATCTGGTCGGGAGTCGGCGACGTGAAGACTTCTCCCGGGCAGGCAGCGTCGAGCATTCCGGGGCCGACGAAGCCTCCGTGCATGGGTTCGTGCCCGGACCCGCCTCCCGAGATGATCCCGACCTTGCCGTTCACCGGGGCGTCCGCGCGAACGATGTAGAACGGGTCGTAGGAGACGCGGACGCGGTCACCGTGGGCGGCCTCAAACCCCCGCAGGGCGTCGGCGACAACCGCATCGGGCGCGTTGATCAGCTTCTTCATCTCACTCCCTCCTGGCAGGCGCGCCGGTTCCCGGCGCGACGATTGCTCCCTCGAATGAGCTGGGGGCAGATCGTAGCGCCGAGGAACCCGGCGGCCTGGATCGGCGGACCTAGGTGACCACCTGCCTGAGCAGCTCCACTGCTCGCGCTGGCTTGCCGACGAGCAGGTCGTTGTCGGCCTGCGCGAACAGCGGCGACGTCGTGGCGTTCGGACCGCCGTCCGCAGTCATCGCCGACTCGGCGAGGTCGCGTGCGATGGCGACCACGGCATCCTCCTGGGCATAGCTCGCCGACCTGCGCTGGAGGTCACCAGCGGCCCTGCGCAGCCCGGCGAACACCTTGGCCGGACGCTGCGCCGACCCGTTGGCGTTCCAGTCACGCGGGTTGCGCAGGAGCGTCGTCAAAGGTGCCGCTGCGGCCTCCCGACCGTCGCCCGCGAGCAGGTCGCGTGCGGTACGCGTATCCGCGCGCGCCGAACTCGTATGCAGTCCCCAGCCGAAGGGGAACAGCGGGTTGTAGTTGGGGTCGCCGACGTTGATCGGCTCCTGATTGAGCGTCCGTGGCC
>JBAPXO010000293.1:0-6487 GCA_049284255.1 Solirubrobacteraceae bacterium
CAACACGGCCGCTCGACACGCCGTCGCCGACCCCCTGGTCAACCAGGAGGTCTACGGCAAGGCGCTGCTCGGGATCCCCTACGAAGAGAACATCACGCCGCTCATCTGAGAAGTCATGAGCGCCATCTCAAGCGACCAGTTCCGCGACGTCATCGGTCATTTCGCCACCGGCGTGACGGTGATCACAGCCATCGACGGCGAGGAGCGGTACGGGACGACGGCGAGCGCGATCTCGTCGCTGTCGCTCGAACCCCCGATGCTCCTCATCTGCATGAACCGGCAGTCGAGCACCGGGGCCGCCGTTGGACGGGTGCGCCGCTTTGCCGTCAACATCCTCAACGAGCACCAAGGGGAACTCGCCCGGCGCTTTGCCACCAAGTCACCGGAGAAGTTCGCGGGCGTCGAGCTGGTGACCGGACGTTATGGCGAGCCCCTGCTAGCCGACGCCCTGGCGCACGTTGAGTGCCACGTCGTCGAGGAGGTCTCCGGCGGGTCACACACCGTGTTTCTGGCGGAGGTTCATCGAGCCTCGGCGAGCGCGGGAACGCCCCTGGCCTACTACCGCGGGGAGTTCGGGCGACTCAAGGTCGGTGACGACGACCCAGCCGACCTCCTCGGCCAGCCCGGGAGTGGGGACATGGAGGATGTGGTGCGCGGACTGTGCGCGGCCGAGCTGGGAGCGGCGGCGATGAGCGTCGGGCGGATCTCAGCTTCAGAGGTGGCAGAGCTCCGGGCGCTCATTGATGCCGACGCGGCGTTTCACTCCCGGCTGGCGGCGCTCGCGGGCAGCGACGCCCTGTTGGAGGCCCATCAGCAGCTGGCGGCGGCCGTCGCAAGCACTGGCCCATCGCATAGGTCTCCCGATGCTCGCGAGCGAATCGTCGAGGCCTACGAGCGCGGGGACCTGACCGCGGCGATCACCGCGATCCGGGCTCACTACACGCGGGTCGTGTCACGCCGGTAGGCGTAGATCGCCGCGGCGACGAGAAGCACCGTCCAGCCGAGGACGACCAGCCAGCCCTGGGCACCCCAGGCGTGACCGCCGACGGCGACCCGCCCGGCCTGGACCAGCCAGTAGGAGGGCAGCCACTGCCCGACGTCGTGCAGGAAGCCGTGGGTGACCGGGAACCAGGTCCCGCTGACGAGCGCGAGCAGCGACACCGTCCCGCCCATCGCCGGTCCAATCGAGTCGATGTTGAGGAGGTGACCGAGCGCGATGCCGAGCGCCGCGAAGGGCATCAGCCCGACGATGATCAGGCCCGTCATCTCCAGCCAGTCGCTCGCCGGCAAGCTCACGCCAAGTGAGACGCCGGAGATGTAGAGGAGGACGATCGCGGTCAGGGCCAGCGCGTAGGAGGTCGCGACCTTGGCCCTGAGGTAGGCGGTCGCCGAGAGCGGAGTGATCCTCAGCTGACGCGTCCACCCCACCTCACGCTCGCCGGCGATCCTCGCCCCGCTGGAGATCATCGACATCATCGTCCCGAACGAGGCCAGGGCGGCCATGTAGTACACGGGCGCGGAGATTCCGAGGCCGGCGAAGTTGTTGTTGTTCTTCTGAGAGCCCGCGATCACGAAGTAAAGGACCACCGGGAAGCCGAGTGAGAACAGAAAGAAGCGGCGATTGCGAAATGCACGTCGTAGCTCGTAACGCGTGTAGACGACACCAGTCATGGGGTCACCTCCGCAGGTTCGAGCTGTCCGGATTCGGCGTCGGGATCGCTGGTCAGCTGCAGGAAGGCGTCCTCGAGGCCGGCGCCGGTGATCTCGATGTCGCGTGCCGCCTGATAACGACTGACGAGCGCGCGGATCGCCTGGTCTGAATCGGCGCAGCGCAGGGCGACAGACTCCCCATGGCGTTCGGCGCTGGCCACGCCGTCCAGGGCAGCGAGCTCCTCGGTGTCGACCCCCGGAAGCGTCGCCCGGATCGTGCGCGTTCCCACGGCCGCCTTGATCTCGGTCGTGGGGCCGTCGGCGACGATCCGCCCGTGGGCCATGAGGACCGCCCGGTCGGCGTTGGCGTCGGCCTCCTCCAGGTAATGGGTGGCAAACAACACCGTCTTGCCGGTGGCGACGACCCGGCGCATCGTCGCCCAGAATTCCCGTCGCCCCTCGACGTCAAGCGCGACCGTGGGCTCGTCGAGCACGAGCAGCTCGGGATTGCCGACGAGCGCGATCGCGAACCTCACCCGTTGCGTCTGACCGCCCGACAGCTTCTGCGTGCGCTGGCCCGCGGTCGGCTCGAGACCGGCCAACGCCACCACCTCGTCGACGTCCATCGGGTTGGGATACAGCGACGCCGTCAGCACGATCAGCTCGCGCACCGAGAGCTCGCGGATCAGCGCCCCGGTCTGAAGCATCCCGCCCACGAGACCCGCGTCGACGGCGTCGCGCGGCGGCCTGCCGAACACCGACACCGTGCCCCCGTCGGGGCGCGTGAGGCCGAGAAGCATGTCGATCGTCGTCGACTTGCCGGCACCGTTGGGTCCCAGCAGCGCGACCGTCTCACCTGGCTCGATGTCGAGGTCGATGCCACGCACTGCGCGCACCGGTCCCTGCGGACTCTTGTAGGTCTTGACCAGTCCCTGGACGGCGATCCCCTGCTCGCTCATGACGCTCCTCCCCTGCTCGTGGATCATCACGCTCGGCCAAATTAGCAGACTGAGTACAACAATGTACTTGCTCTATAATCCTGTCAGGACGATGACCGGCCTGCGCGAGCGAAAGAAACGAGAGACGCGCGAGGCGATTGCCCGGGTGGCCGCTGATCTGTTCATCGAGCGCGGCTTTGACGCCGTGACCGTCGAGGAGATCGCCGCCGCTGCCGACGTGTCGCGCCAGACGGTTTTCAACTACTTCCCGTCCAAGGAGCAGATGCTCTTCGACCGCGACGCCGAGATGGAGGAGGCCCTGGTCAAGGTCGTTCGAGATCGTCCGGATGGCGTGGCGCTCGTCCAGGCGTTCCGCGGACACACCCGCGGCTTCTGGACGCGGCTGGGCTTCATCCTCGTCAACGGGCCGCTTCCCCACGGCTTCTGGGAGATCGTCCACCGCAACCCCGGCCTGCGTGATTACGCGGAGGCGATGTTCGCCCGGCATGCCGTCCGGGTGGGCGCAGCCATCGCCCTCCGACGCGGACTTCCCCCCGACGACGCCGTCTCGCACGCCCTGGCGAGAGCGCTGTGTGGGGTCAACGTCGCGGTTCTGGTGTCGGGACTTGACCGCCTGGTTGCCGGAGAGGATCCCGAGACCGTCATCCGCGAGACGCTGGCTGACGCCGACCAGGCGTATGGGCTGCTGGAGCGGGGAGTTGGCGCCGTCTGACGGAGCGCCTTAGCGACGATTGACGCGCGGGGCATGGGGTAACCATCGTCATGAAGAGGCGAGGAGAGACCGTGGACGAGCCACAGGCCAAACACGTCATAGGGATCGACTTCGGCACCCTGTCGGGTCGCGCCGTCGTGGTGCGCGCCGACGACGGCGAGGTGCTCGGCACCGGCGAGTTCGCTTTCCCGCACGCGGTGATGGATCGGGAGCTCGCCGAGACCGGGGAGAAGCTGCCGGGAGCCTGGGCGCTACAAGATCCCCAGGACTGGGTCGACGTCCTCAAGAATGCCGTGCCCGACGCTATGGAGGAGGCCGGGATCGACCCCGAGACAGTCGTCGGGATCGGCACCGACTTCACCGCATGCACGATCCTGCCGGCCACCGCCGACGGCACGCCGCTCTGCCAGCTGGAGGAATTTCGAGGACGGCCCCACGCCTACCCGAAGCTCTGGAAGCACCACGCGGCCCAGCCCCAGGCCGACCGCGTCACCGAGACGGCCGCCGAGCGCGAAGAGCCGTGGTTGGCGCGGTATGGGGGACGCATCTCCTCGGAGTGGGCTTTTGCCAAGGCGCTCCAAGTGCTCGACGACGATCCCGAGATCTACGAGCGCATGGACAGGTGGATCGAGGCGGCTGATTGGATCGTCTGGCAGCTGTGCGGCGATGAGGTGCGTAACGCCTGCACGGCCGGTTATAAGGCCATGTACCAGGAGGGCGCCTACCCGAGCCGGGAGTACTTTGCCGCGCTCGATTCACGTTTCCAGGACTTCGCCGCCGAAAAGCTGGCGACCTCGGTGGCCGACCTCGGGGGCCAGGCTGGGTCCTTGACCGCCGAAGCGGCCGGCTGGACAGGCCTGCCGGAGGGGATCACGGTGGCGGTCGGCAACGTCGACGCGCACGTGACCGTACCCGCCGCGCAGGCCACCGAGCCTGGGCAGATGCTCGCTGTGATGGGCACCTCCACCTGCCACGTCATGGTCGGCGACGAGATCGCCGAGGTGCCCGGTATGTGCGGGGTGGTGCGGGGCGGCCTGGTCCCGGATCGCTGGGGCTATGAGGCCGGTCAGAGCGGCGTGGGCGACATCTTCGCCTGGTACGTCGAGAACGCGGTCCCCCCGGAGTATCACGAGGAGGCCAAGCGACGCGGCGTCGACATCCATCAGTACCTGACGTCGCTGGCCGCCGAGCAGCGGGCCGGAGAGCACGGCCTCGTCGCGCTTGACTGGTGGAGCGGCAACCGTTCGGTTCTTGTCGACCACGAGCTGACAGGTGTGATCGTCGGCCTCACGCTCTCTTCTCGCCCCGAGGACATCTACCGCGCGCTCATCGAGTCCACCGCCTTCGGTACGCGCAAGATCGTTGATGCCTTCGGGGACGCCGGCGTGCCCGTCAGCGAGTTCGTGGCCGCCGGCGGTCTGCTCGCCAACGAGACGCTGATGCAGATCTACTGCGACGTTCTGGATCGGCCGATCAGCGTGCTCGACTCCGCCGAGGGCCCGGCGCTGGGCTCGGCGATCCACGCCGCGGTGGCGGCCGGCATCCATGAAAACGTCGAGGCGGCCGCGGCGGCCATGGGAAAGCGTCGCGATCGCGCATACCTCCCCGACCGGTCCGCAGCCGCTGTCTACGACGACCTTTATGGCGTCTATGACCGGATGCATGACTGGTTCGGGCGCGACAGCCGTGACTTGATGCGCGATCTGCAGCGGGCGCGCACCGGTGTGCGCCAGGAGATCGACGCCTGACCCGCGGACCGGAAAGGCTCAAGGAAGGAGCAGCGACGATGGATGAGCAGACGACCGATCGGGACGAGCAGCAAGGCGGAGGATTTCGGAACTCCATACGGTGGGACGTGATCCGCTCCACGCCGCGCTACGCCTACCTGGTTGCCGGGGTGGCGGCAATCGGCGGCATGCTGTTCGGCTACGACATCGGGGTCATCTCGGGTGCCGAGAACCTGCTGAAGTCCCAGTGGCACCTGAGCGCGGGCAGCGAAGAACTTGCCGTCTCGGCGGTGCTCATCGGAGCGATCATCGGCGGGATCTTCGGTGGCAAACTGGCCGACCGGATCAGCCGCCGCTACGCGCTGCTGGCGCTGGCTGTCCTGTACTCGGTGGGAGCGGTGGCGACCGCACTGTCGCCGAATCTGACTTGGTTCGTGGCCTTCCGGATCATCGTCGGCATCGCCGTCGGCGCGTCGTCGATGATCGTCCCCACCTATATCGCCGAGTTGGCGCCTCGCCAGATCCGCGGCGGCCTGGTGATCTTGCAGCAGCTCGCGATCTCAGGCGGGATCTTCCTCTCCTACATCCTTGACTACATCTTCTTCCAGTCGGGCGCAGGCTGGCGTCCGATGTTCGCCGCGGCAGTGATCCCCGGGATCGCGCTCGCCGTGGGCATGGTCTACATGTCCCACACGCCACGCTGGCTGGCCATGCAGGGTCGCTGGGACGAGGCCGAGCAGGTGATGGAGCGCGTCAACCCGCAGGCCAAGGAGGAGGAACTGGAGCAGCTGCACGTCGACCTGAAGGAGAACGAGCGGGGCTCCCTGCGCGAGCTGCTCTCACCGGGACTGCGCGGAGCGTTCATCGCCGGTATCGGATTGGCAATCCTGCAGCAGTTCGTCGGCCCCAACACGGTGCTCTTCTACGGCCCGACGATCTTCGGTTACGCCGGCATCTCGGCCGGATCGGGCGGTCTGCTGGCCGAGATCTGCGTCGGTGCCGTCCTGTTCGTGTGCGTCCTGCCGACGATCGGCCTGGTGGACGCGGTCGGGCGCAAGAAGCTCTTCTACTTCGGCCTAGCCGGGATGGGCAGCATGCTCGTGCTCCTCGGTCTGGCCTTCCAAACCGGGGTGTCGAGCTGGGGGATCGGCGTGCTCGTGATCCTGCTCGTGTACATCGGTTTCTACTCGCTGAGCATCTCGCCTCTGTTCTGGCTGATGACCGCCGAGCTGTATCCCAACCGGTTGCGCGGGACGGGGGCTAGCACCGCCACGGTCGCCAACTGGTCGGCCAACCTGCTCATCACCCTGACCTTCCTGACCGCGGTCGACGCGCTCGGCAAGGACGTGGTCTTCTGGATCTACGCCGGGTTCGCGGTGGTCGGGATCGCCTTCGTGCGCTTCTGCGTGCCTGAGACCAAGGGTCGCTCACTCGAGGAC
>JBAPXO010000294.1:0-7987 GCA_049284255.1 Solirubrobacteraceae bacterium
GCGAGTCGGCGTTCACCTGCAGCAGGATTCCCCGGGCGACGAGATCGGCGAGCGGCGTGGGGTCGCGCTGGAACTCCCGGCTGCGCTCCGGGTGAGCCAGGGTGACCCTCAGGCCCCGCACCCTGAGTTCGTAGAGGAGCGTGTCCAGGCCGGCGGTGGTCGCCAGTGGGGTCTCGATCAGGATGTCGGTGCCGCGCTGGGCGTAGGTCGCCAGCCGCAGCTGATCTTCGCCGGCGTCGACCGCCCATACCAGCGAGACCTCGGCTCCGGATACCACCTCGATTTCGAGTGACTCCTCGGCGACCCGATCACGCACGGCCTGGCAGCGGTCCGCGAGCTCGGGAACGTGTACATCTGGGAAGTCGGCGCGGATGTGGGGGGTGGCGACGATCGTTGAGATCCCCGAGTCGGCGGCGGCCCGAAGCATCTCGACGCTCCCCTCCAGGTCCGCCGGGCCGTCGTCGATCCCGGGGAGGACGTGCGCGTGTATGTCAACGAATCCGATCACCTGAAAGCAGTCCGACACCCGGGCGCCCCGCCCGGATATACGGCCTCAGTTTCTAGCAGCCATCACCCGGGCCGACGCGGGCCTCGCGCGCGGCGGCGATCGCCGCCTGCCCGAAGGAGATGCCACCGTCGTTGGGCGGTAGACGAGATGGGATCAGCACGCGCAGGCCCGCCGCCGCAGCCGCCCCGGCCACGAGCTCGAGCAGCAGACGGTTCTGGAACACGCCCCCGCTGAGGACGGCGGTCTCGAGCCCGCGCTCATCAGCGATGCCCACCAGCGCCTTGGTGGTGGCCCGGGCGACTCCGGAGTGAAACCGCGCGGCGACCAGAGGCACCGGCTGCGCGTTCATCAGATCGGCGGCGACCGCGCGCAGGGCCGCCCGGGGGTCGAGGATCACGCGCTCCCCGGTGTCGTCGAGCTGGATCTCGTAGCTCTCTGCGGGGTGTTCGCCGGCGCGCCCGCCGGCCTGCCACGCCGCGGCCTCGAGCTCGACGGCGGCCTGGCCCTCGTAGCTGACTTCGGGCGAGAGCCCGCACATCGCGGCCACGGCGTCAAACAGCCGCCCCATGCTCGAGGTGACCGGAGAGAGCTCGGCGCTCGCCGCGATCTGGTTGATCGCCCGCCAGCGGCCGTCGTCGACGCTCGCCAGTCCAGGCGGCTGGCGCTGGGGCTCCCCGAAGGCCTCGGTCAGCCATGCCGATGCCATCCGCCACGGTTGGCGGATCGCGGCCGCGCCACCCGGCATGCGGACCGGCGACAGAGATCCGGCGCGGTCAAAGCCCGTCAGGTCGCCGACGAGCAGCTCGCCGCCCCATACCGTGGCGTCGGTGCCGTAACCGGTGCCGTCGAAGATCGCCCCGACCGCCTGGGACTCGTGCACCCCGTGCTCGGCCAGACAGGCCGCGAGATGGGCGTGATGGTGCTGGATGCCGACGGTTCGAACGCCTTCGCGCTCGAGCGCGTACTTCGTCGACAGGTAGTCGGGGTGCAGGTCGTAGGCGACCAGCTCGGGTGTGACAGCGAACAGGCGCTCGAAATGCTCGATTCCCTCGATGAAGGCTTGCAGCGTTGCGTAGTGCTCGAGGTCGCCGATGTGGTGACCGACCCAGGCACGCGCGCCTTTGGCGACGCAGAACGTGTTCTTCTGCTCGGCGCCGCACGCCAGCAGCGGCTCGGGCGCGGGCACCGGGAGTGTCAGGTGTCCAGGTACGTAGCCTCGCGAGCGGCGCAGGAACTGGCGCTGCCCGGTGGCCGGGTCGGAGTCCGGTTCGGCGTGGACGGCGCGGACCACGGAATCGTCGGTGCGCGTCTCGATCTCCCGGTCGTGGACGAGGAACAGGTCGGCAATCGCCGCCAGCCGCCCGAGCGCGTCGGCGTCGCGGTAGGCGATCGGCTCGTCGGAGACGTTGCCGCTGGTCATCACGAGGGCGCCGGCCGGGTTGCCGGTGCACGCGTGTGCGAAATCCGACAGCACGAGCTCGTGCAGCGGCGTGTAGGGGAGCATCACCCCGAGCTCGGGTGCCCCGGGCGCCACGTGCGCGGCCACGGGTGCCCCCGGGAGCCGGGCCGCGAGCACGATCGGACGGGCCGGCGAACGCAGGAGCGCCTCGGCGTCCGGGCCGAGGGCCACCAGCCGGCGGGCGTGCTCGACGTCGCCCACCATCAGGGCAAACGGCTTGTCCTCGCGGTGCTTTCGAGCCCGCAGGGCGCTGACCGTCGCCGCGTCGGCGGCGTCACAGACGAGGTGAAATCCGCCCAGGCCCTTGACGGCGACGATCGCTCCGGCCGCCAGGCGCCCGGCGATCCACGTGATCGAATCCTCGCCGGCCGTGCCAGCGACAAGCTCGCCGTGGGCATCGACCACTTCCACGCGCGGCCCGCACACCGGGCAGGCGTTGGGCTGGGCGTGGAACCGGCGATGACCCGGGTCCTCATACTCGGCCCGGCACTCCGGGCACATGGCGAACGGCGCCATCGTCGTGAGCGGGCGGTCATAGGGAACGTCGCGCACGATCGTGAACCGGGGGCCGCAGTTGGTGCAGTTGATGAACGGATACCGGTAGCGGCGATCGTCGGGGTCACGGAGCTCGGCCAGGCACTCCGGACAGGGAGCGCTGTCCGGGGTGACCAGCGCGTCGGGCACGCCGGCGCGTGAGCTCTTGCGGATCTCGAAGACCGCGTCGCCGCGGGGTGTCACCGAGTCACGCGTCAGCGCGTCGATGCTCGCCAGCGGGGGGAGCTCGGAGACCAGTCGCTCCAGGAAGCGCTCGACTGCACCGGCCCGGCCCTCGACCTCCAACAGCACGCCGTGCTCATCGTTGAGCACGTAGCCGGTGAGCGCCTGCTCGTGAGCCAGGCGATAGACGAACGGCCGAAAGCCGACGCCCTGGACCGTTCCCTGGATGCGCGCCCGGGCGCGGACGCGCTCGTTGGCGGCCTCCGGGGGGTGGGCGGCGCCGGCCACCACCGGATCAGACCTCCACGAGCTCGCGCAGCAGGTGATAGGCCGTGGCCTGAGCCTCCTGGATGCGCGGGATGTGCTGTGAGGGCGTGATGACGATGTGGTCGGCGAGCGCTTCGGCGGCGACGCGGCCGCCGTCGTAGCCGACCAGCGCGATCGTCACCAGCTCGCGGCGCCGCGCCTCGGCCAGGGCCGAGAGCATGCTGGGGGAGTTTCCGCTCGTCGAGAGCGTCAGCAGGACATCGCCGGCACGGCCGTAGGCGATGATCTGGCGAGCGAATATCGCCTCGGTGCCGATGTCGTTGGCGATGGCGGTGATGATCGCGGTGTCGGCGGTGAGGTCAAGGGCGCGGCGGGCCGGCCATCCGGCGTAATCGGGAGGGCTTACGAAGTCGGCGACGGCGTCGGCGGCGTCGGTCGCCGAACCGCCGTTGCCGAGCGCCAGCAGTCCGCCGCCGCTCTGAAAGCAGGCGCGTAGGGCGCTCCCGGCCTCGGCCAGACCCGAGCCGCCGTCGAGAACCGTGGTGGCACGGAGCCGGCTGACCTCCTCTGCCTTCATCAGCGCCGACGCCCGCACATCCTCGAGCACGGCGTCGAGATCGTCCTCCTTCTCGGCGAGGAAGGGGTATAGAAAGCTCGAGGCCCCGGCGTCGTGGGAGCGGCGCTCGGTGCGGCCCTCGAGCAGTCCGCGGTGGTCGAAGAACACGTGCACGAGCTCCCAGAGCACGTGGTAGGTCGTCTCGACGATCTCCTGGGCGACGAAGGCATCGGGGGTCGGAGGCTCGAGCTCCCATTCGGCGCCCACGGCGCGGAAGGCGACGGTCAGGCATCCCCGGTCGCGGGCCGTGGCGATGGCGGCGACGACCTCCGGCGCCTCGCCGAAGGCCATGACGATGTCCTGAGCATTCGCCGCCAGCTCGAGCTCCCGGGTGAGCCTGCCCGACTCCGCGGTGAGCCCCAGCGCCGGCAGCGCGCGCTTGCCCACGATCACCGGGTGCACGAACTCGACCGCGACGTGGTGAACGTCTGACCGGTCGGCGGGGGAGAGCCCGATCGCGATCAGGCGCCCGTCACGGGCAAAGCGCTCCGCCATCCGGTGACACAAGCGGGCGATCCGGTCGGCCTGATCTGCGAAGAAGCGCTCGGCGACATCCTGGCGCTGCTCCAGACGGGCCTCCAGGAGCTCGCGGACCGCGGTCTCGGAGCGCACCGAGCTCATGCCACGGCGCCCACCCGCCGGTTGGTCAGTTCGGCAAGCCAGCCGCGCAGCTCGTCCACGCCCTCGCCCGTGCGCGCGCTGGTCACGATTCGCTCCGCGCCTGGGTTGACGACGCCGATGTTGTAGAGCAGCTTGTCGAGATCGAACTCGAGGTGGGGGAGGAGATCGATCTTGTTGACGACCACGAGCTCGCAGGCGCGGAACATCAGCGGGTATTTGAGCGGCTTGTCCTCGCCCTCGGTGATCGAGCACACCATCGCCCGAGCATCCTCGCCGACTCGGAACTCCGCCGGACAGACGAGGTTGCCGACGTTCTCGATCACCAGCAGATCGATGTCGTGCAGCGGCAGGGCGTCGATCGCCGAGCGCACCATGTTGGCGTCGAGATGGCACTCACCCCCGAAGCCGTTGCCGGTGTTGAGCTGGGTGACGGGAATGTGGAGGCTGGCCAGGCGGTCCGCATCCAGCGACCCCTGCACGTCACCTTCGAGCACCCCGACGCGCCGGTCTCCGTCGAGCGGCGCGGCCAGACCCCGTTCGAGCAGGGTGGTCTTGCCAGCGCCGGGGGCGCTCATCAGGTTGAGCACGGTGACGTCGTGGCGGTCGAAGTCGTCGCGATTGGCGCGGGCGATGGTGTTGTTGGCGTCGAGGGCGTCCTCGACCACCCTCACCTTGGTGCGGTGCATGCGGCCTCCTCGGCTTGCACTTCGATGTATTCGACCTGGAGCTCGTCGCCGGCCACGATCCTGACCTCTTGCGACCCGCACTGCGGGCACAGGAACGCCGGGATCTCCGGCTCCCATGACCACCCGCAGTCATCGCAGGCCAGCCGTGCGTCCACCTGGACGAGATCGAGCTCGGCGCCTTCACACAGGGTGTCCCGGGCGACGATCTCGAAGTAGAAGTGCAGCGACTGGGGAACCACCTGGCGCATCGCCCCCGTGCGGACGTGCACCCGCGTCACCGGGCGCTCCTCGGCGTGCTTGAGTGCCGTGTTGAGCACCGCGGTCGCGATCGACAGCTCATGCATCGGCGACCCGCGGGCGCTCGGCGTGGAGCTCGGCGACCGTCTCGAGCACGACGTCGGCCGCCCGCTCCAGGGCGCCGGTCACGGGCTCGGAAAGGCCGAAGCCGACGTCCTCCACGACTTCGGGCTCGCAGGCGACGACGAACACACGGCCCGGCCAGCCGCCCACGTACTTGACGAAGCGCAGCACAGTCTGGGGATCCATACCGTGGGGGTCGAGCATCTGGCCGTCCTCGATCTGGCCGTCGATCTCGTCGACGTCGGCCTCCATCACGTACAGGGTGCCGGGCGGCTCGCCCTGGCGGCTGACGTCGACCAGGATCAGCGCGTCGTAACCGCGCATCACCTCATAGGCGAGGTCGAGTCCACCGGTGCCGAAGTCGATCACGCTCACGCCGTCGGGGAGCTTGCGCTCAGACAGCAGCTTGGCCACCTCGCCCCCGAAACCGTCGTCCTTGAGCCAGGCGTTGCCGATCCCAGCGACGAGGATCTGCTGGGTGGTTCGTGCTGTTTCACTCATGCTGGCTCCACCTCGTTGGCAAAGAAGAACAGGTAACGGCCGGTCTCACGCATCAGCTGCTGACCGGGGTCGTCGTCGACGGTGACCGCGAGGTGAACGCGGTCGTCGTAGGCGACGTAGATGCGCTCGATCGTCGCCCGACGCCCGTCGAGCATCCGGTCGTAGGGATCGCGATCGGTCCCCGGGCGCAGGATCAGGGTGTCCCCGAGCGCATAGGTGACGCCGTCCACGGTGGCGCGCTGCTCTCCGCGGACATCCTCGGTACTCGGGGGTGACGGCGCCACGGCGACGTCGGTGAGCCCACCGTGCAGGGACATGATGTCGTCGGGGCCAAGCGCAAGGGCGCGCTCGAGCATGTCGCCCACAGCCCGGTCACGGCTCGCCGCCGCCTCGCGCTCGGCGTCGGTGAGCGAGTGCACGTGCAGGACGAGCGCCTCCTCGATCTCCGTGTTGTCGAACAGATTGCCGTGGCTCTGGGGAGAGATCCGGGGGTGGTCGGGGAGCACGATCGCCGCCCCGAGCACCGCGTCGTCGTCATCGCTGGCCAGCACCGGCCAGATGTTCACGCTCTCGCGTCCCGCCTCAAGCGGGGAAATGAAGCGTCCGGCCGAGATCTCGACCACGACGTGGGTGGAGATCAACGAATCCTCCAGCGCCGCCGCGCGGTCCAGGCCCGAGTCGACCTCGACGGTGTTGTGCACACAGGAGCGCACGAGCACGTGGCCATCGGCGAGCGGTTCCGAGCGCAGCGTGAAGCGGCCGCCGGGCAGCTCGAGGCTGGCCCGCTCGCCCACGGATAGGGGGCCGAGCTGCGCACGCTGCGGCTGGGCCTCGTGGCCCTGGCCACTCGGGGTCAGGTAGCAAAGGGTCGCCGACAGGGTGGTGGACGCCGCGGGCTTGGCCACGCACTCCAGCCGGCAATGATCGTGCGCGCCCGCGCACTCACCGGCGTAAACGGGCGGATAGACGATCCCGAATGGAGTCGGGGTGGCGTTCTTGGTCGCATCCGGGGTATAGGGATACAGCGCGTAGCCCTCGTAGAGCAGCGACTGCACGAGTTCCTCAAGCCGCTGGTTCACCGGCGTCCTCGAGCAGTTCGGCGACGCAGGCGTCGAAGCTGGGCAGCCCCCGGTCGCCGCGCCGGCGGTTCAGCGCTTGCACGGTATCGGAGGCAAGCCGGATCCAGCCCCCACCCGGGTAGTGCTCGGCGATCATCGCTCGCCACGCCTCGACCGGCATCCGGTACTGAGCCGAGCTGCTCCACGACACCGGGACGACCGAGAGCCGGGGCTCTCCGGGGCCTGTCTTGGGAGACGCCCAGTAGAAGACGTTGCCGTTGAAGTGAAACGTGAGCGGGACCAGGCCGTCGGTGACCGCGTAGAAGTACTTGGCCGCCGCCACCTCGAGGTCATAGGTGCACGGGACCTCCAGACCGAAGGCGGCGCGGCCTCGGAAGCCCGGAACCGTGGCCGCCACGCGCGCCCAGGCCAGTCCCGAGGTCGAAGGCGCCCACCTCGCTGGTGGCCCGAAGAGCTCGGCCAAGCGCTCGCGCGTCTCCGCGGTGTAGCCCCGCAGGGCGGGGTCGATCATCACCTGCGCGGTCAGCGCGATCGACTGGACCTCGGCGCCGTTGGGCTCGGTGACCTCGGCCGAGAAGAGCATCGTCGGGGAGGCCGCGAAGGCGACGTGCCCGGCGCCCGTGATCGTGAACTCGGGTTCGGGGACCGGAGCCTGGCGGCCCTCGGGCTCGGCGCTGACGCTCACTTCGGGACCTCGGAGGCCGTCAGCGCCCGGGCGCGCAGAGCCGTGAAGAATTCCGGCACGGCTTGCGCGATGGCGTCGCCACCGGAGATCCCCTCCCAGCGCGACTTGATCAGCCCAACGAGGGCGTAGCACTGATCGATCGGGATGATCGCGTACTCCGCCGGGTCAGACAGGCGGTTGACCACGAGCGCCTCCGCGTCGGCGTCAAGCTGCTCGAGCACGGGGTTCCCCGCCACCAAGGACTCCCAGGCGTCGAGGCTGAGCTCTGACTCGGTCGCTCCCGCCGGGCTCGGATAGAAGGCCACCACCGACCCGGTGACCGTGCTGCGCATGAAGAACGCCAACCCGATGGGTATCCGGAAGGTCGCCCACGTCGCCTCGTCGCATTCGAACCCGTCCAGCCACAGCGTGCGCATCCCGGTCGGCCGATACTCGGCATTGCCGGAGTACAGCGCCCAGCAGGCCTCGCACGTGCAGACGATGCGCCG
>JBAPXO010000295.1:0-8953 GCA_049284255.1 Solirubrobacteraceae bacterium
CGATGTTGGTCTTGACCCCGCCGGGATGCACAGTGACCGCCCGCACCCCGGTCCCGCGCAGCTCCTGGCGCAGCGAGTCGGTGAACCCGCGAACCGCGAACTTCGAGGCGCAGTAGGCGCTCTGGAATGGGATCCCGAGCAATCCGAACACGCTCGAGGTGTTCACGATCACGCCCGAGTCCTGCCTGAGCAGGATTGGCAAAAAGGCGCGCACGCCGTTGACGACGCCGCCGAGGTTGATGTCGAGCACCCATTCGTCGTCCTCGATCGAGCCTTCGGCGACGCCCTGGGTGGTGGTGACCCCGGCGTTGTTGAAGACGATGCCCAGCGGCGTGGGAGCCCATTCGGCGATCTCGGCGGCGAAGGCGAGCTGGGCCTGGCGGTCACGGACGTCGAGGCGGCGCGCCAGGACGGGACCCTCGATCAACTCGGCCGTCGCCTGGAGTCCCTCCTCGTCCTGATCGGCGATCGCGACCGGGCAGCCATGGGCCGCCAGTCGCAGTGCCGTCGCTCGGCCGATGCCCGAGGCCGCTCCCGACACGAATGCCGTGCGTCCATCAACAGCGATCTGCTTGCGTCGCATGATTTCCCCTCAGCTCAGCGTTTCAGGCCAATGCCGGCTCAGAAGCCGGAGCGGCGGCGGGCAGGCCGACCTTGTAATCGTCTGGGTCAAAGCGGGCAACTCGCCGCTGGTATGCGCGCACGCTACCCGGCCACAGCGTCGAGTTGCGTCCAGTCGCGTCCACGTACCAGCTCAGGCAGCCGCCGGCCGTCCAGACGCTGCCCTGGGTGCCGCGATCGATCTCCTCGATGTAGCCGGTCAGCGCCTCCTCGGTCGTTTCCAGGGTGCGCACGTCCTCCGTGGACCGGTAGCTGAGCGCCTGGCGTAGATAGGCGATCTGCGCTTCGATCATCAGCAGCACAGAGTTGTGGCCGAGACCGGTGTTGGGACCGAGCAGCATGAACATATTGGGAAATCCGTCCACGCTCATCCCCAGATGGGCCTTGGGGCTTCCCTGCCAGTGCTCGGCTAGCGACTGCGCGTCGCGACCGTGGACGCGGTGGCCGATCGGGTGGTCGGTGACCTGAAAGCCCGTGCCGAAGATGATCGTGTCGACCTCGTGGTGGTGGCCCTCGGCGTCGATGATCCCGGTCTCGGTGACCTCGGAGATGCCGGAGGTGACGACCTCGACGTTCTCCTGACAGAGCGCCGGATACCACTTGTTGGAGCCCAGAATGCGCTTGCAGCCGAGGCGGTAGTCCGGGGTGAGCTTGGCCCGCAGCTCGGGGTCGGGGACCTGGCGGGCGATGTGGTCTCGAGCGCGGCGTTCGGCGAGCTTCATCGCCGCGGGGTGCCGGAAGCCCAGGTGAAAGCTCTCGAGCAGCGAGAACACGCCGCCGCGGACCAGCTCCATGAGCCGCGGGGCGCGGGCGAGCAGCTGCTGCCACCGCTCGGGGACATCGGGATTTGACCGCGGGAGCACCCATGGCGGGGTGCGCTGAAAGAGGTGCAGGCTCCCGACCTCGGGCTGAATCTCGGGCACGAATTGGATCGCCGAGGCGCCGGTGCCGACGACGGCCACGTTGCGGCCCGCGAGCTCGTGGTCGTGATCCCAGCGCGCGGAATGGAAGACCCGCCCCCGAAACCGTTCCAGCCCCTCGAGCTGCGGGATGGCGGGATCGGTCAGCGCACCAGTGGCGGCGATCAGGAGCTCGGAGGTGTAGTCACCTTGCGAGGTCTCGATCTCCCATAACTCCTTCTCCTCGACCCAGCGGGCGTTGAGGATCTCGTGGCCGAAGCGCATGTGGGACGCGACATCGTGGCGGCCGGCGATCTCCTTCATGTAGGCCCAGATCTCCGGCTGACCGGCAAACGCTTGGCTCCAGCGCGGGTTCTGGGCGTCCGAGTAGGAGTACAGGACGCTCGGGATATCGCACGCGCAGCCCGGATAGGTGTTGTCGCGCCAGGTACCGCCGAGGTCGTCCTCGCGCTCGAGGACGACGAAGCTCTCACGCCCGTCCCGGCGCAGCGAGATCGCCATGCCCAGGCCGGAAAGGCCGGCTCCGATGATCGCTATCTCCACGTGGCGTCGCTCGGGTTCGAGCATCGTCGTCTCCTCTTGGTCTCGGCGTCAGTGCGAGGTTGGTACGTCAATGTACCATGGTACGCTAGCATACCAAGAGCGGTTGTCAAGCATCCTGTGTCGAGTTCAGGGACTGGCGAAGTCGGCGCTTGGAGAGGGTTAAAGAAGCGTGCCGGTCAAGATCGCCTTGACCGTCTCGCCGGCGCTGGTGCGCATCTCACGCATGTCACGCCCGCGCTGCACGGAGATCACGATCAGCTCACGCAGTCCCCCGACGATGATGATCGCGGAGTCCATGGTCAGTGGCCGCGCAGCGAGCTCGGGGTGTTCGCGCCGGCCGTTCTCGACGAGTCCGATCAACATCTCGGCGAAGCGCTCCAGCGTGGCCAGGGCGCGGTCGGCGCCGTCCCGACCCAGCCCCGGGAGCTCACGCACGAAGCTGCTGTAGAGGGCGGGTTGGCGTGTGACGTTGTCGATGTAGGCGTCGACGGCACTGTCGACCTGCTCGTCGAGTGACTGATCGGGATCGACCGCAGCGGCGATCTGCGCCATCGCCTCGTCGTTGGTGGCGTCGAAGAGTGCGAGGAAGCAGGCGTCGCGGTCGGCGAAGTGCTCATAGAAGTTGCGCCGCGACGTCCGGGCGATCCGGACCACGTCGGCAACCGTCGTGTCGCGGTATCCCTTCTCCTCGATCGAGGCCGCCATGGCAGCGATCAGGCGCTCTCGGTGGCCAGCCGGCGCCGGATGCTCGGCCGGAGGGCTCCCTGCTTGCGGAGCTGACACGTCCATCACCATAGGCGACGATCAGGCGGCGTGCTTGTGCGTGACGACGACTTGTGCGCCCTTGCGCGGGATCATCGTCACGTTGCGCATCCTCGGGGCCTCGGGCGTCGAATCTGGAGCAACGAGGTCGGTTCGCCTCGCAATTGCCTCGAGTACGACCCGTTGCTCGGCCATCGCCAAACTCGCCCCGAGGCAGCGCCGGATTCCGCCGCCGAAGGGGAGCCATGTATACGTGCCCGGCTTCTTGCCCAGGAACCGTTCGGGGCGGAACTGGCGAGCACCGGGGTAGACGTCCTCCCGGTGATGCAGGGCGATGATGCTCACCGCCACGGGCGTTGAAGCCGGAACGACATAGTCGCCAAAGCGCCAGGGTCGCTTGACCAAGCGCACGATCATCGGGATCACCGGCCGGTTGCGCATCGCCTCGTGGATCGTGGCCTCGATGTACTCGGCACCGCCTTCGGGTCCGCGCACGAGCTCGCGCAAGCGATCGTAGGCCGACGGGGTTCGCAGCAGGCGCTCGAAGCCCCAGGCCAGCGAGTTGGCGGTCGTCTCGTGCCCGGCGAGCACGAGCGACATGAGCTCGTCGCGCAACTCCTGGTCGGTCAGCGGCTGACCCTCCTCGTCGCGGGCGGCCAACAGGAGCGAAAGGACGTCATCGCCGCCCTCCCCCTGCGCGCGTCGCTCGGAGATCACGGCGTACATGTGACGGTCGGCGATCGCCAGGAGGCGAGCGAGCAGTCCCCGCGGCTCGCGCCGTCCGGCGTTCCGAAGCTCGATCAGCTGATACAGCGGGCTGGTCGAGGCGGCGAGCAGCCGCCGGATGGTCTCGCGCATCCGGTGCTCAGGCGTTCCTCGGACCGGCTCGCCGTCGATCCCGAAGATCCCGCGCATGATCACCTGAAGGGTCACGGCCTGCATCCGGGGCGCGAGCGCAAACGCCTCCCCGATCGGCCACGCGTCGATCTCCTGCTCGGCGACCTCGGCGATCATCTCGACATAACGGTCCACCGCCTCGCCATGGAAGGGCGGCAACAAAAGCTTGCGCTGGCGCATGTGTCGCTCGCCGACCGAGGTCAGGACGGAGTTGGGACCGAGGATCGGTCGCAGCGGCGACTCGCCGGTGAGCGACGGGGCATCGGCGGGCTTGGCCTTGAGCAGCGACTGGGCATGGTCGGGGTGACACGTGACCACGAAGCCATCGCGCCGCGTCGGCAACGTGAGGCGCCAGACGTCGCCGTAGCGCCGGGCGGCACCGAGGTTGAAGCCCATCGGGCGGGTGGCGAAGCGCAGGCCCTGAAGCGTCGAGGGGACGCGCGGGCCGGGTGGGAGCATGACCGCGACGTCGGAGTCCGCCGGGCCAGCGGGCGACGGCGGGGCGGCGGTGTCGGGCTCGAGCTCGGGCTCGCCGGAGATGACGGGTTCGGCTACAGCAGTCATCGGTACGAGAGTGTACCGAAGCGCCTGGAGTCTGTCCAGGGGGTGCTAAACGCGCTCGGCGACTGGCGGGCGCCGGTGCGCCCAGGGGGCGGCCGCCTCGATCTCCGCGGCGAGCGAGTACAGGACGTCTTCGGCACCTGGCCTGCCCACCAGCTGAACGCTCAGGGGCAGTCCGTCGGCGCCCAACCCGGCGGGCAGGGCCACCGCGGGCTGACCGGTGAGGTTGAAGACCGACGTGAAGGGCGCGAAGCGCCCGGCGATGTCCAGCGCGACTGGGGCCGACCGCCCATAGCCACCCTCTGCCCCAATGGCCGAGCGGGCGAGCGCCGGCGTCAGGAGGATGTCGTAGTCGCTCCACAGCGACATGATCCGCGCGGTCGTCGCCGGCCGAGTCTCGAGCAGGCGCCGGCGGCGGCGCTCCGGAACCAGGTAGCGGCCCGCGTCGGCCATCTGGCGCGTGCTGTCCTCCAGCAGCGAGCGGTCGGTCACCAGCAACGACTCTTCGTGGATCCCGCGCACCCATGTCTGCACGAAGTCGATCTGCGCCAGGCCATAGTCGGGATCGCGTGCCTGGACCTCGTGTCCCAGGTCGCTCAGGAGGACGGCGGTGCGCTCCCAGGCAACGCGCTGATCGGCCGAGAGCGGCGCTCGCAAGGGAAGCGGAACCCGGCGAGAAATCGCGACCCGCAGCCGGGGCGGCGGCGTCGCCGCCGCCTCGACGTAGCTACCGGTAAACGGCGGCGCGGCGTGGGGATCGCGCGCCACCACGCCATGCATCGCGTCGAGCATGACGGCGCTGTCGCGCACCGTTCGAGCCAGGGCGCCGTATCCCGACAGGCCCAGCCAGTTGCCGCCGTCGGGCTGTTCGGAGACCCGTCCGCGGGTCGGCTTCATCCCGACCAGGCCGCAGCTGGCAGACGGGATCCGGATCGACCCCCCGCCGTCGGATCCCAGGGCCGCCGGCGCCATCCCCGCGGCCACGGCCGCGGCCGAGCCGCCCGAGGAGCCGCCCGGGGTGCGCTCGGAATCCCAGGGGTTGCGGGTGATGCCGTTGGCGTCTGAGGCCGTCCACGGGAAGATCATCAGCTCGGGGACGTTGGTGATACCGATCGGAATGGCGCCCGCGGCCCGGAGCCGGCGCAGGGCCTCGGCGTCCTCGGTCGCGGGCGGGCGAGGGCTGCGGCTGCCCCAGGTGGCGAGCTGACCGGCCACGGGGATGTTGTCCTTGACCGCGATCGGCACGCCGGCGAGCGGGCCCTCGAAGCCGCCGCCATCGGCCGCTTGCAGAGCCTGCTCGGCGAGCGTTACGCGGAAGGCGTTGCAGTGGGGATCGATGGCCGCGATGCGGTCAAGGAAGAGCTCGACGAGCTCCCGAGGGTGCACCTCGCGGCCGCGCACGAGCTCGGCCAGGGCGGCGGGACCGGCGAAGGCGAGGTCGACCTCGGCGGTGGCGGTCACGCGCGTCTACCCGAGGGCATTTACGAGCTCGCGGATGGCGCCCGGATATCGGTAGGTAATGCCGCCATGGCGGCCATCGAAGAGCTCTAGCGAGTGCTCGATCCCGAGGCGGCTCAGCGCTTGCGCGAACGCCTGGGCACCGAGGTCGAGGTACCACTCGTCGCCGCGGCCCGCGTCCAAGTAGATGCGCCGCATGCTCGCCAGGGCGTCCCCGTGCTCGGGAGCCATCCGGACCGGGTCGAGCGCCAGCCACTGAGCCCAGACGGTCTCGTCAAGGCGACCGGTGGAGATGTCGAACGGAAGCAGCGCCTCCCCCGGCCGGTCAGGATCAGGCGAGTAGGCGCAGGCGTAGCCGTACATCTCCAGCGGCTTGCCAAACCTGGAGAAGTCAAAGCTCTCGGCTTGCGCGACGCGTTGGTGGAACACCTCGAATGAGCCGTCGAATTCGTCGCGGAGCTGGCGCGCGACGGCCGGGAACTCCGGCTGATAGCAGCATTCAAAGAGTGCGTCCCCGGCGTGGGAGGCCAAAGCTCCGAAGACGTCGGGTCGCAGCATCGGCACCACCATGGCGCCGTATCCCCCGGACGACTTGCCACTCAGCCCGCGGTGAGCGCGGTCGGCAAGCGTCGGGTATCGCGCGTCGACGAACGGGACGACCTCATCGCACAGGTAGTCCAGGTAGCGCCCCGTGCTGGTCGAGTTCAAGAACTGGGATCCGCCACGCGATGTCCAGGCATCGACGAACACGATCACCGCGTCCGGGCAATCCCCGGCGGCGAACATGGCATCGATCCGCTCGAAGATGTTCGGCTCAAACGCCGACCGCGACGTCCACATGTCCAGCTGGCCGGTGAAGCCCTGGATCACGTACACCGACGGAACCGGGATCGTGCCCGGCGCCACGCGGGGCGGGCGGTAGACGTAGAGGGGCCGGCGAGCTGGATCCCCGAGCGGGTTTGAAGCGAGCAGCTCTGATTGCACCACGATCCGGTCGACCGAACCCGCCAGCTCCCGATCCCAGGGTCGTCCCGGCGGGCCCTCCACCTCGCGCAAGCTCATGCCTGGAACCTACGCCAAAACTGCTCGCAGGATCGCACCCGTGTAAGCCAGGTCGCAGGGGTATAGTCGCTCGCAGGTCCCCTTCTTGCCATGACCGATCGAGCCCAGATCCAGCCGCCGAGTACGAACGGCGCCGGAGCCGATCCCGACGCGGTGGAGACCACCGAGTGGCTGGAGGCGCTGGATGCCGTCGTTTCCCACGACGGTCCCGATCGGGCGCGTGATCTGCTCACCCGAGTCATCGAGCGTGCTCAGCACGCCGGCACGGGACCGATCGCCAGCCTCAACACCGCCTACGTCAACACCATTCCCGTCGAGCAGGAGCCTCGCCTGCCGGGCGATCCGGCCGTCGAGCGGCGGCTGCGATCGATCGTCCGCTGGAACGCGATCGCGATGGTCGTGCGCGCCAACAAGGTCTCGTCGGAACTCGGCGGGCACATCGCCACCTTCCAGTCCCTGGCCACGCTCATGGAGGTTGGCTACAACCACTTCTGGCACGCCTCCTCCGATGACCACGGAGGCGATCTCGTTTACTTTCAGGGTCACTCGTCGCCGGGCAACTATGCGCGTGCCTTTCTTGAGGGCCGGTTGACCGCCGAGCAGCTCGACGGATTCCGCCAGGAGGTTTCCCGGCCGGACGGGTTGAGCTCATATCCGCATCCGTGGCTGATGCCCGACTTCTGGCAGTTCCCGACGGTGTCGCTCGGGATCGGCGCCATCACCTCGATCTACCAGGCCCGCTTCATGAAGTACATGCAGGCCCGCGGGATGGCGCAGACCGATGGCCGCAAGGTGTGGGCGTTCCTCGGCGACGGGGAGATGGACGAGCCCGAGTCGATGGGCTCGATCGGGCTGGCCGGGCGCGAGCATCTGGACAACCTGATCTGGGTGGTCAACTGCAACCTGCAACGCCTCGACGGACCGGTGCGCGGCAACGGCAAGATCATCCAGGAGCTGGAATCGGACTTCCGCGGCGCGGGCTGGAACGTGATCAAGGTGATCTGGGGCAGCCGCTGGGATCCGCTCCTGGCCGCCGACCGCGACGGCGCCCTGGTCAAGGTCATGGAGGACACGGTCGACGGCGACTACCAGACCTTCAAGTCACGCGACGGCGCCTATGTGCGCGAGCACTTCTTCGGCCGTGATCCCCGTCTGCTGGAGCGCGTAGCCCACATGTCAGACGAGGAGATCTGGCTGCTCAACCGGGGGGGCCATGACCAGCAGAAGGTCTATGCCGCCTACGACGCCGCGGCCAGGCACACCGGCTCGCCGACCGTGATCTTGGCCAAGACGATCAAGGGCTACGGGATGGGCGTCTCGGGTGAGGGCCAGATGATCACCCATCAGGCCAAGAAGATGACCGAGGCCGCGCTGATGGCCTTCCGCGACCGGTTCGAGCTCCCCCTCACCGACCAGCAGGTCCGGGACGGCGAGTACTACAAACCGCCCGACGACTCCCCGGAGATGGAGCTCCTGCGCGAGCGTCGCGAGGCCCTCGGCGGATTTCTGCCGGCACGCCGGCGGGTCGCCGAAGCGCTGCCGGTTCCCGATCTCGACCTGTTCGCGTCACAGTTGCAGGGCACGGGCGACCGCGAGATCTCGACCACGATGGCCTTCGTTCGGGTGTTGGCCGCGCTGCTTCGCGACAAGCAGCTCGGAAAGCACATCGTGCCCATCGTCCCCGACGAGTCGCGCACCTTCGGGATGGAGGGGCTGTTTCGCCAGGTCGGGATTTATTCCCCCATGGGTCAGCTCTACCAGCCCCAGGACTCAGAGCAGCTGATGTTCTACAAGGAGGATCAGCACGGGCAGATCCTCGAGGAGGGGATCACCGAGGCCGGCTCGACGTCGTCGTTCGTGGCCGCCGGCACCTCCTACAGCGCCCACGCCGTGCAGATGGTCCCGTTCTACATCTACTACTCGATGTTCGGCTACCAGCGGGTCGGTGACCTGATCTGGGCCGCGGGCGACAACCGCACGCGCGGGTTCATGCTCGGCGGCACCGCGGGCCGGACCACATTGAACGGCGAGGGCCTCCAGCACGAGGACGGCCACAGCCATCTGCTGTTCTCGGTCGTGCCCAACTGCCGCGCCTATGACCCCGCCTACGGGTACGAGCTGGCGGTGAT